>NZ_JAGXJG010000042.1:0-39528 GCF_019091725.1 Cellulomonas sp. GbtcB1
CCGCTCCACGGGCCGGGGCCGACGGCTCCCCCACGCTGCGCGACCGCGCCTCCGGCGTCGCCGCGGCCACCGCGGCCGCGCGCGCCGACCGCCCCACGACGGGGACCCGCGGCGGCTCGCGCCCCGCCGCGGGAACAGCCGACCCCGCCGAGGCGTTGGGGCTGCTGCGCGAGGCGGCCGCCGGGCACACCGAGGTGTGGCTGGACGTGGTCGGCTCGCGCGGCGCCCTGGAGCGGCGGCGGGTGCTGCCGGTCCGGGTCGACGGCGGACGGGTGCGCGTGGTGGACACCGCCCGGGACGCCGAGATCGTGGTCGCGGCCCACCGCGTCGCCGCGGTCACCCCGGTCGACGCGGCGGATGCCGAGCCGGCCGCCGACGACGACGCAGCAGCCGACCCCCGGAGGACGGACACCGCATGACCGACGGACCCCTGATCGTCCAGAGCGACAAGACCCTCCTGCTCGAGGTCGACCACGACCAGGCGGAGGCCTGCCGCCGCGCGATCGCCCCGTTCGCGGAGCTCGAGCGCGCGCCCGAGCACGTGCACACCTACCGGCTGACCCCGCTGGGCCTGTGGAACGCCCGGGCCGCCGGGCACGACGCCGAGCAGGTCGTCGACACGCTGCTGGAGTACTCGCGGTACCCGGTGCCGCACGCGCTGCTGGTCGACGTCGCCGAGACCATGTCCCGGTACGGGCGGCTCCAGCTCGTCGCGCACCCCGTGCACGGCCTGGTGCTGCACGCGCTCGACGCCGCGGTGCTGGCCGAGGTGCTGCGGTCCAAGCGCACCGCCGGCCTGGTCGGCGAGCGGATCGACGACACCGACGTCGTCGTGCACGCCTCGGAGCGCGGCACGCTCAAGCAGGCGCTGCTCAAGCTCGGCTGGCCCGCCGAGGACCTCGCGGGCTACGTCGACGGCGAGGCGCACCCGATCGACCTCGACACGTCCGGCGAGTCGAACGTGGGCACCGACGGCGCCCCGCGCCCGTGGCAGCTGCGGCCGTACCAGGCGGAGGCTGCGGACGGGTTCTGGCACGGCGGCTCCGGCGTCGTCGTCCTGCCCTGCGGTGCCGGCAAGACGCTGGTCGGCGCGGCCGCGATGGCCCGGTCCAAGACCACCACGCTGATCCTCGTCACCAACACCGTGTCCGCGCGGCAGTGGCGGGACGAGCTGATCCGGCGCACCTCGCTGACCCCCGACGAGATCGGCGAGTACTCGGGCTCCCGCAAGGAGATCCGGCCGGTCACGATCGCGACCTACCAGGTCCTCACGCTCAAGCGGAAGGGGATCTACCCGCACCTCGAGCTGCTCGACGCCCGCGACTGGGGCCTCATCGTCTACGACGAGGTGCACCTGCTGCCGGCGCCGATCTTCCGGATGACCGCCGACCTCCAGGCGCGCCGCCGCCTCGGCCTCACCGCCACCCTGGTGCGCGAGGACGGCCGCGAGGACGAGGTGTTCAGCCTGATCGGCCCCAAGCGGTACGACGCCCCGTGGAAGGACATCGAGGCGCAGGGCTACATCGCGCCCGCCGACTGCGTCGAGGTGCGCCTGACCCTGCCCGAGCGCGACCGGATGCTCTACGCGACCGCCGAGCCGGAGGACAAGTACCGCCTCGCGGCCAGCGCCCCGGGCAAGACCGAGGTGGTCAAGCGGCTGGTGGCGAAGCACCGCGGCGAGCCGCTGCTGGTCATCGGCCAGTACATCGACCAGCTCGAGGAGCTCGCCGCGGACATCGACGCCCCGGTCATCACCGGCGGGACGTCCGTGACCGAGCGGCAGCGGCTGTTCGACGCGTTCCGCGCCGGGGAGATCTCGACGCTCGTGGTGTCCAAGGTCGCGAACTTCTCGATCGACCTGCCCGAGGCGTCGGTCGCCATCCAGGTGTCCGGGTCGTTCGGCTCCCGCCAGGAGGAGGCCCAGCGCCTCGGCCGGCTGCTGCGCCCCAAGGGCGACGGCCGCACCGCGCACTTCTACGCCGTGGTCGCGCGGGACACCGTCGACCAGGACTTCGCGGCGCACCGGCAGCGGTTCCTCGCCGAGCAGGGGTACGCGTACCGGATCGTCGACGCGGAGGACCTGGAGCAGGCGACGGAGGAGCCGGCCTGACGCGCTGACGGGAACCCGGCGCGTGCGCCCCTCGTTGCGAGGGGTGCACGCCCTGAGAAAGGATCGTCGGGTGCCGTCGTCGTCCCGTGGCTGGTCAGCCGCCGTCCCGCTCCTCTCCGCGCTGCTCGCCGCCCCGCTGCTCGCCGGGGCCGCCCCGGCGGTGGCCGCGGTGCCCGCCGCGCCGCCGCTCGCCGCGGCCGACCCGCAGGCCCTGACCGGCGAGATCACCGACCAGGTCGGCGCGCTGTCGGGCGGCGACGAGGCGACCGTGCAGGCGGCGCTGGACCAGCTGTCGGACGAGACGCAGTACCAGCTGTACGTCGTGTACGTGGACGAGTTCAGCACCGAGCGCATCTCCTGGGTGGACCAGACCGCCGAGCTGACCGGCCTGGGCTCGAACGACCTCGTGCTCGCCGTCGCCACGGACCAGCGGTCCTACGTGCTCGCCCCGCAGGAGGTCCCCGGCCTGTCCGGCGGCGACCTGGACCGGATCGCCGCGGACGTCGAGGACCACCTGAGCGAGGACGACTGGGCCGGCGCCGCGGTGACCGCCGCCGACGGGGTGCGCGAGGCCGCGACCGGCGGGGGCGGCGGCTCCGCGCTGGGCTGGCTGTTCGTCGGCGGGCTGGTCGTGATCGCCGCGATCACCGCGGTGGCCTGGGCGTCGTCGCGCCGCCGCGCGTCCCGGCAGAAGATCGCCGCCGGCACCCCCGGGCGGTTCCCGGGCGGCCCGCAGGTCCCCGGCGGCCCGGCCGGCGAGCTCGCCGCGCTGCCGACCGCCGAGCTCGACCGCCGGTCGGCCTCCGCGCTGGTCGGCATCGACGACGCGCTGCGCGCCTCGGAGCAGGAGCTCGGCTTCGCACAGGCGCAGTTCGGGCCGGACGCCACCCGCGAGTTCGAGCAGGTGCTCACCCGCGCCAAGGCGGACGTGACCGAGGCGTTCCGCCTGCGGCAGACCCTCGACGACGACGTCCCGGACACCGAGCCGCAGGTCCGCGAGACCGCGACCCGCATCCTGCACATGGTCGGCTCCGCGTCGGCGGCGCTCGACGCCCAGAAGGACGCGTTCGACCGGCTCCGCGACGTCGAGTCCCGCGCCGGCGAGGCCCTGGACGCCCACGAGCGGACCGCGACCGAGCTGCGCGCCCGGGTCGAGGCGGCCCGCGCCACCCTGGGCACGCTCGCCGCCCAGTACCCCGCGGACGCGCTCACCTCGGTGCAGGGCAACCCGGACCAGGCGCTCGCGCTGCTGGCCGAGGTCGGCACCGCGATCGAGCAGGGCCGCGCGGCCATCGCGGGCGGGGACCGCGGGGTCGCCGTCCGGTACGCCCGCGCCGCGGAGGAGGCACTGGGCCAGGTCACGAAGCTCCTCGACGCCGTCGACCGCGCCGGCACCGAGCTCGCCACCATCGGCTCGCGCCTGGACGCGGCGATCGCGTCCATCTCGTCCGACGTCGACGACGCCCAGCGGCTCGCCCCGCGGCACCCCGAGGTGTCCGCCCGCGCCCAGGCCGCGCGCGCCGCGATCGCCACCGGCCGGGCCGCGCGCTCGGGCGACGGCGACCCGCTGGCCGCGCTGGCCGCGCTCACCGACGCCGAGGCCGCGATCGACCGCGCGCTCGCCCCGATGCGCGAGGCGCAGGACCGCGCGGGCCGCGCCCGCCAGCTGCTCGACCAGACGCTCGGCCGGGTCGACTCCGCGCTGCGCGGCACCACCGACTACATCGAGACCCGGCGCGGCGCCGTCGGCCCCGAGGCGCGCACCCGGCTGGCCGAGGCGGGCCGGATGTTCCGCGCCGCCGTCGACCAGCGGGACACCGACCCCGAGGCCGCGCTCGGCCAGGCGCAGCAGGCCGACCGGCTCGTGCGGGAGGCGCAGCAGCTCGCGCAGCGCGACGTCGACTGGTACGACCAGCAGCGGCGCGGTGGCCCGGGCAACCGCGGCGGCGGTGGCGGGCTGGGCGACATCGGGGGCATGGTGCTCGGCGGCATCCTCATCGACTCGATCCTGCGCGGCGGTGGCGGCGGCTGGGGCGGCGGCGGCGCGCACGGCGGTGGCTGGGGCGGCGGTGGCGGCGGCTTCGGCGGCGGCGGTCGCGGCGGCGGCTTCGGTGGCGGTGGCGGCTTCGGCGGCGGTGGCCGCGGGGGCGGTTTCTAGGACATGTTCGGCAGACGCAAGACACGAGAGAGGCACCAGGCGATGACCGAGAAGCAGAGCATCTTCGGCCGGATCACCCAGCTCGCGCGGGCGAACATCAACGCCCTGCTGGACCAGGCCGAGGACCCGCAGAAGATGCTGGACCAGCTCGTCCGGGACTACACGAACTCGATCGCCGAGGCCGAGAAGGCCATCGCGCAGACGATCGGCAACCTGCGCCTCGCCGAGCAGGACTACAACGAGGACGTCGCCGCGGCCCGCGAGTGGGGCAGCAAGGCCCTCGCCGCCTCCGCGCGCGCCGACCAGTACCGCCAGGCCGGCGACGCCACCAACGCCGACAAGTTCGACAACCTGGCCAAGGTCGCGCTCGGCAAGCAGATCGCCGCCGAGGGCGAGGTCCGCGACGCCGAGCCGCTGATCGCCTCGCAGCGCGAGACGGTCGACAAGCTCAAGTCCGGCCTGGCGCAGATGAAGGACAAGCTCGGCCAGCTCAAGCAGCGCCGCGACACCCTGGTGGCCCGTCAGAAGTCGGCCCAGGCGCAGCAGACGGTGCAGACCGCGATCTCGTCGATCAACGTGCTCGACCCGACCAGCGAGCTCGCCCGGTTCGAGGAGAAGGTGCGCCGCGAGGAGGCGCTCGCGATGGGCCAGGCGGAGATCGCCGCGTCCTCGCTCGACTCGCAGTTCGCCGAGCTCGAGGCCGACGGCGCGCAGATCGAGATCGAGGCCCGGCTCGCCGCGCTCAAGGGCGGCGGCCAGCCGCAGCAGCTCGGCAGCACCCCGGTGACGCCGCAGATCGAGGCCTGAGCCGCCCGCGCCCCGCACGCACGACGGCCCGGCACCCTCCTCGCAGGGGGTGCCGGGCCGTCGCGTCGTCCGGGGTCAGGCGGCGGTGCGCTCCACGGATCGCACCGCCACCAGGCCGGCGAACGCCCGCGCGATCCGCGCGCCCTCGGCGCGCACCACGTCGTCGGCCGCCGCGACGGCCTCGGCGATCGCGGCCCGCTCCTCCGGCGCGTCGCCCGCGTCCGCGGACCAGGCGTCCATCAGCTCGGGCGAGGCCTCCGGGTGGAACTGCACGCCCCAGGCGGAGTCGCCGATCCGGAACGCCTGGTACGGGTAGACGCGCGAGGCGGCCAGCCAGGTGGCGTCCCGCGGCAGGTCGACGACCGCGTCCGCGTGCATGGTCGGCATCGGGGTGCTGCGGGTCCCGGCGCGCTCGGCGTCGGCCGCCAGCGGGCCGAGCAGCGGGTCGGCCGCGGCCTCGGGGCGCCAGCGCACGTCGACGACCCCGGCCTCGCGCCCGGGAGGGGCGGCGACGTCCACCCGGCCGCCGGTGGCGACCGCGAGCAGCTGCGCGCCCAGGCAGATGCCGAGCGTCGGCACGCCGGTGCGCGCGGCGTCGGCGAGCAGGGCGCGGGTCGCGGGGATGCCGGGCTCGTGCTCGTCGTGGGCGGACATGTTCCCGCCGAGGACGATCAGGCCGTCGAGGCGGTCGGCGTCGCCGGGCTCCTCGCCCGCGTACGCGCGGACCAGGCGGACGTCCACCCCGTCGAGGTGGTCGGCGAACCGGTCGAGCGGCACCGCGGCGTCGAGCTGGACGACGGTCACGACGGGCGTCAGGGAACCGGTGGGAGAATCGGCTGCACTCACGGGGCGGTACCGTACCGCGAACCCGGCACGACCAGTTCGCTCCCAGGAATCCTCCAGGGTCCAGGGGCACACTGGGACCGTGACCGCAGCAGACCGCACCCCCGAGGCGACGCTCCTCGTCGTGGACGACGAGCCGAACATCCGCGAGCTCCTCGCCACCTCGCTGCGCTTCGCCGGCTTCGAGGTGCACGCGGCCGCCGACGGCGGCGCCGCGCTCCGCCTCGCCAAGCAGGTGCAGCCCGACCTGCTGGTGCTCGACGTCATGCTCCCCGACATGGACGGGTTCACCGTCACCCGGCGGCTGCGCGACAAGGGCCAGCACGTCCCGGTGCTGTTCCTCACCGCGCGCGACGACACCGCCGACAAGATCACCGGCCTGACCGTCGGCGGCGACGACTACGTCACCAAGCCGTTCAGCCTGGAGGAGGTCGTCGCGCGGATCCGGGCGATCCTGCGCCGCACCCAGGCCGAGGTCGCGTCCGCCAGCGTGCTGTCCTACGAGGACCTCGAGCTCGACGAGGACAGCCACGAGGTGCGCCGGGCCGGGCAGGTCGTCGACCTGTCCCCCACCGAGTTCAAGCTGCTGCGCTACCTGCTGCTCAACCCCGGCCGCGTGCTGTCGAAGGCGCAGATCCTCGACCACGTGTGGCAGTACGACTGGGGCGGCGACGCGAACATCGTCGAGTCGTACATCTCGTACCTGCGGCGCAAGGTCGACCAGGTCGAGCGGCCCGACGGCTCCAAGGTGGACGCCCTCATCCAGACGAAGCGCGGCGTGGGGTACATGCTGCGCCGCCCGAGCGGGTCGTGACGACGACGTCGGAGGAGCACGCGACGTCCGAGCGCCCCGCGGGCGACGCCCCGACCGAGACCGGGCCCGCGCGCGAGGGGCTCGCCGACGGCGTGGTGCGCCGGGTTCGCGACGTCTGGACGCGGACGCCCCTGCTCGCGCGGCTCGTCGGAATCACGACGGCGCTGCTCGCGCTGGGGCTGTCGTTCGCGGGCGCGATCACCACGACGTCCCTGTCCGGGTTCCTCGTCGAGCAGGTGGACGACCGCCTGCGGGTGCAGGCCGAGACGTCCCGCGAGGGCCTGTACAAGGCCTACCAGGACGCCGGCAACAGCCTCGACGGCGTCACCCTGCAGTCCTGGGGCGACCGCGACTTCGCCCTCGCCGTCCGGATCCTCGGGTCGTCGACCACGTTCACCCCGCAGGGCACGACGCTCGAGACGGAGGGCTCGCCGCGGCTCCCCGTGGTCGACCTCGACGCGCTCGACCACACCACGACGACCACCGTCGGCAGCTCGGAGCGGGGCGCGACCTGGCGGGTCGCCGTGGCGCCCATGCGCCTGCACGGCACGACGATCGGGTACGTGATGTACGCCGAGCCGCTGGCGGACGTCCAGAAGACCGTCCGGCAGGCCGCGTTCCTGCTCTGGACCAGCGCCGTCGCGATCCTCGTCATCGGGGCGGTCGTCGCCACCTGGGCCGTCCGCCGCTCGCTGCGCGGGCTGCGCGAGATCGAGGGCACCGCCGCCCAGATCGCCGCCGGCGACCTGTCGCAGCGCGTCCCGCCGGCCCCGGAGACCACCGAGGTCGGCCGGCTGGGCGCGGCGCTGAACTCGATGCTCGCCCAGATCGAGACCGCCTTCGACGCCCGCACCCGGTCCGAGGAGCGGATGCGCCGGTTCGTCGCCGACGCGTCGCACGAGCTCCGCACCCCGCTGGCCGCGATCCGCGGCTACGGCGAGCTCTACCGGATGGGCGCCCTGACCGAGAAGGACCAGGTCGACGACACCATGCGGCGCATCGAGCAGTCGGCGACCCGGATGGGCGGGCTGGTCGAGGATCTGCTGGCGCTCGCCCGGCTGGACTCCGACCGGCCCGGCCGCACGGAGCCGGTCGACCTGGCGGTGCTCGCGACCGACGCCGCGCACGACCTCCGGGCCATCGACCCGACGCGCGAGGTGCGGGTCGGGCCGCTGCCCGACGCGGCCGCCCCGGGCCCCGACGGCGCCCCGCCCACCACGGTCGTCCCCGGCGACGAGGCGCGGCTGCGGCAGGTCGTGGCGAACCTGGTCGGCAACGTCGCCCGGCACACCCCCGCCGGCACGCCCGCCGAGCTCGGCGTGGGCCGCGTCGGCGACCGCGTCGTCCTCGAGGTCCGCGACCACGGCCCCGGCATCGCCCCCGAGCACGCCGCGCGGGTGTTCGAGCGGTTCTACCGGGTGGACGCCAGCCGCACCCGCGAGGGCGACGGCACCGGCGGCGGCGCGGGCCTCGGGATGGCGATCGTCGCGGCGATCGTCGAGGCGCACCACGGCGACGTCGCGATCGCGCAGACCCCCGGCGGCGGGGCGACGATCCGGGTCTCGCTCCCCGCGACGAGCGGGCGACCGGGTGGGACGGCGCCCACCGACCAGCCCGAGGACCACCCGGTCGGCTGACGGCGCCGGCGTGGCGGAACCCCGTCCGGATGGGTCTACGATGGCGCGTCCGAGCAGGGTCGTCTGTCGCAGTGAGGCTGTTCCCATGGGCGTCTACGACGCGCCACAGTGGCTGTTGTCCGCGTTCGTCCGCAGCGCGAAGGGGGCGGGAGCGACCGCACCCGAGGACGCGATCCGGGCGGTCGGCTCGGACCTCGTGGAGCGGTGGACCGGCCCGGGCCGGACGTACCACAACCTCCGGCACCTGACCGACGTGCTGGCCCGGGTCGACGAGCTCGCCGAGGAGACGCACGAGCCGGACCTGGTCCGGCTGGCCGCCTGGTACCACGGCGCCGTGTTCGACGGCCGGCAGGTCGCGGCGTACGCGAACCGCGGCGGCGAGGACGAGGTCGCCTCGGCCCGGCTGGCGCGCGAGCAGCTCACCGACCTCGGCGTGCCCGCCGAGCGCGTCGAGCGCGTGCACCAGATGGTGATCGCCCTGGTGCGGCACCTCGCCGACCCGACCGACTTCGACTGCGCGGTGCTGTGCGACGCCGACCTGGCGATGCTGGCCGCCGAGCCGCAGCGCTACAAGGCGTACCTGCACGACGTGCGCGAGGAGTACGCCGACATCCCGGTGCAGGACTACCTGCGCGCCCGGGAGCGGATCGTGCGCAAGCTGCTCAAGCGGCCCAGCCTGTTCGTCAGCCCGCTGGGCGCGGCGTGGGAGGAGCCCGCGCGGCAGAACCTCGGCGCCGAGCTGCACAAGCTGGAGAAGGTGCTGGCGGAGCTCGACGCCGCGGGCGACGCCGCGGGCGAGGGCTCCGCGCCCGCGCCGACGGAGCCGCCCGGCCCGTCCGACGCGCCCGGAACGGTGCGGCCCGGCCGCCCGGCCGACGAGCGGCACCCCGTCCGGCCCGGGGCGTGACGGTCCTCGTCGACCCGCCGCTCTGGCCCCGGCACGGCCGGTCCTGGTCGCACCTCGTGAGCGACTCCTCGCTGGCCGAGCTGCACGCGTTCGCCGAGCGCGCCGGCCTCCCCCGCCGCGCGTTCGACCTGGACCACTACGACGTCCCGGACGAGTTGCACGCGGAGCTCGTGGCGCTGGGCGCCGTCCCGGTGTCGGCGGGCGAGCTCATCCGCCGCCTGCGCGCGAGCGGCCTGCGCATCCCGGCCCACGCCCGCCCGCCCCACACCCACTGACCCCGCCCGCCCGCCAGCCCTCTTCGCCGACTCTCCACCGTGCGCCTGCGCGCGACCCGTCGCACACAGTCCGACTCTGCAGGTTCGCCGAGATGGCAACGCGCGGCGCCCGGCGCGGGGGTGCGGACGCAGAACGGGCCGGTCACCCCGGAGGGTGACCGGCCCGTTCAGGCGCGGTGCGGAGCGCTCACGCGCCCCGCTGCGGCGGGACTCAGAAGTCCATGCCGCCCATGCCGCCGGCGTCCGGGGCGGCCGGGGCGGCCTTCTCCGGCTTGTCGGCGACGACCGCCTCGGTGGTGAGGAACAGCGCCGCGATGGACGACGCGTTCTGCAGCGCGGAGCGCGTGACCTTGACCGGGTCGTTGACGCCCGCGGCCAGCAGGTCCTCGTAGACGCCGGTCGCGGCGTTCAGGCCCTGGCCGGCGGGGAGGTTGCGCACCTTCTCCGCCACGACGCCGCCCTCGAGGCCCGCGTTCACGGCGATCTGCTTGAGCGGGGCGTCGATCGCGACCTTCACGATGTTCGCGCCGGTCGCCTCGTCACCGACGAGCTCGAGCTTCTCGAACGCCACGGCACCGGCCTGGATGAGCGCCACGCCACCACCGGCGACGATGCCCTCCTCGACGGCCGCCTTCGCGTTGCGCACGGCGTCCTCGATGCGGTGCTTGCGCTCCTTGAGCTCGACCTCGGTCGCCGCGCCGGCCTTGATGACGGCCACGCCGCCGGCCAGCTTGGCGAGGCGCTCCTGGAGCTTCTCGCGGTCGTAGTCCGAGTCCGAGTTCTCGATCTCGGCGCGGATCTGGTTCACGCGGCCCTGGATCTGGGCGGCGTCGCCGGAGCCCTCGACGATGGTGGTCTCGTCCTTGGTGACGACGATCTTGCGCGCCTGGCCGAGGACCTCGAGGCCCACGGTGTCGAGCTTGAGGCCGACGGTCTCGGAGACGACCTGGCCACCCGTGAGGATCGCCATGTCCTGCAGCATCGCCTTGCGGCGGTCGCCGAAGCCCGGGGCCTTGACGGAGACCGACTTGAAGGTGCCGCGGATCTTGTTGACGACGAGCGTGGCCAGGGCCTCGCCCTCGACGTCCTCGGCGACGATGAACAGCGGCTTGCCCGACTGGATGACCTTCTCCAGCAGCGGCAGCAGGTCCTTGACGTTCGAGATCTTCGACTCGACGAGCAGCACGTAGGCGTCCTCGAGGACGGCCTCCTGGCGCTCCGGGTCGGTCACGAAGTACGCCGACAGGAAGCCCTTGTCGAAGCGCATGCCCTCCGTGAGCTCGAGCTCCAGGCCGAGGGCGTTGGACTCCTCGACCGTGATGACGCCCTCCTTGCCCACCTTGTCGAGGGCCTCGGCGATGAGCTCGCCGATGGCGGTGTCGCCGGCGGAGATGGACGCGGTGGCGGCGATCTCCTCCTTGGTCTCGATCTCCTTCGCCTGCTCCAGCAGGGCGGCGGTGACGGCCTCGACGGCCTGCTCGATGCCGCGCTTGAGGGCGATCGGGTTGGCGCCGGCCGCGACGTTGCGCAGGCCCTCGCGCACGAGCGCCTGGGCGAGCACGGTGGCGGTGGTGGTGCCGTCGCCCGCGACGTCGTCCGTCTTCTTGGCGACCTCCTTGACGAGCTCCGCACCGATCTTCTCGTACGGGTCCTCGAGCTCGATCTCCTTGGCGATGGAGACACCGTCGTTGGTGATCGTGGGGGCGCCCCACTTCTTGTCCAGGACGACGTTGCGGCCCTTGGGGCCGAGGGTGACCTTGACGGTGTCGGCGAGGGTGTTGAGACCCCGCTCGATGCCGCGACGGGCCTCCTCGTTGAAGGCAATGATCTTGGCCATGGGGCTATCGATCCTTCACTCTGGCTCGTGGTTCGGCCGGTCGGTGCCCGCGACGGACGGCCGCGCCGGCCCGGCGGTCATGTCCCGTCGGGCGGCGGACCTCACCGGGTCGGCCTGGGTTGTCATTCTGTCACTCTCGACCCGAGAGTGCTAAGCACATGGTTAGCACTCGACCCCATCGAGTGCAAGGCGCTCCGCCCTCGGCGGACAGCCGCCCGCCGGACCCGCGACCGCCCCCGGGGCCCGGCCGGATAGCCTGCCGGGCATGCACCGCCGCCCCCTCGTCGCCGCCGTCGTGCTGGCGGCCCTCGCGGCGGGGCTGGTCGCCTGGGGCGCGACCGGCCCGCGCACCCGCACGATCGACCTGTACAGCGAGGGCGTCGTCGCGACGCCGGCCGGCCCGGAGCTCGTCCCGGCCGGCGGGCAGCCGCTGCTGCACGAGGGCACCCGCGTCGAGGTCGACCCCGCGACGACCGCCGACGACGACCTCGCCGCCGAGCAGCGCGCGTGGCTCGCCGCGGGGACGGTCCCCGGCGCGGACGGGCCGTACGCCGGCATGGTCACCGACGCGCTGCTGGACCTGCGCACGCTCGTGCAGGACGGCGGCGCCGCCGTCGCGGCCTGGACGCCGTACTGGCGGTACGTGTGGCCGCGGGACGCGTCGTTCGTGGCCGTCGCCCTGGCCCGGACGGGGCACCTGGCCGACGCGCGCGAGGTCCTGGGCTTCCTGACCCGCGTGCAGGCCGCGGACGGGTCCTTCGAGGCCCGGTACCTGCCCGACGGCTCCGGGGCCGTGCCGGATGACCGGGCGCCGCAGACGGACGGCACCGGCTGGTCGCTGTGGGCGGCGGGCCAGGTGATGGCCGCCGCGCCCGAGGCGGAGCAGGCGGCGGTGGCGGCCGAGCTCGCGCCGCTGGTCCGCCGGGGCGCCGCCCACGCGGTCGCGCTGGTCGCGGGCGACGGGCTGCCGCCGGCGTCGCCGGACTACTGGGAGGTGGCCGAGGACGAGCTGACCCTCGGCACGGTGGCGCCCCTCCTGGCCGGACTGGAGGCCGCGGGGCCGGTGCTCGACCTGCTGGGCGACGTCGCCGCCGCGCAGGACGCGCGCGACGCCGCGGAGCGGACCCGGGCCGCGGTCGAGCGGGAGTTCGGCGACGACTCGGACTACGGCCGGTACGCGAGCGGCAGCGTGGCCGACGCGGCGAGCGCGTTCGTGCTGCCGCCGTTCCAGCCGACGGCGCTCGCCGGGGCGGTGGACGCCTGGCGGGCGTCGGCGGCCGCGATGGCGCGCCCCGCGGGCGGCCTGGCCCCGGGCGCCGGCTGGCGGCAGGACGGCATCTCGTGGACGCCGCAGACGTCGCTCTACGCGCTGACCGCGGCCGTCACCGGCGACGACGTCCAGGCGCACGAACGGCTCACCTGGCTGGACGCGCACCGCACCGCGATGGGTGCGCTGCCGGAGAAGGTGCTCGCGGACGGGTCGCCCGCGGCCGTCGCCCCGCTCGCCTGGACCGCGGCGTGCGTGGTCCTCGCGGTGGCGGCGCTCGACGGCTGACGCCACGCGCGCCGGGAGACGGGCGCGGGACCGGGGCGCCGTGCCCCGGTCCCGCGGCGGCGCCTCAGGGCGCGGACCGGCTCAGAGCGGGCGGACCTGCTCGGCCTGCGGGCCCTTGGTGCCCTGCCCGACCTCGAACTCCACCGACTGCCCCTCCTCGAGGCTGCGGTACCCGTTGGTCTGGATGGCGCTGAAGTGGACGAACAGGTCCTGGCCGCCGTCGGCCGGGGTGATGAACCCGTAGCCCTTCTCGGCGTTGAACCACTTGACGGTTCCCTGCGGCATGCGTGCTCCTGAAGAAGGCGTGATCGGTGCGACGCAGGGGCCGTGGCCTCCCCCGGTTCTGGAGAGCGGTCACCGCGACGCGGCCGAGACTAGCCCCGCCCCCCGACCTGCGGAAGGGGTCAGCGCCCGAAGTCCGCCAGCAGGAGGACGACGACGCCCTCGGGCGCGGTCCCCGCGTCCTCGACCACGTTCGCGATGCCGAGCGAGTCCGCGACCTGCTGCGCCGTCGGCGCGAGGTCGGCGCTGCCGTAGAACACCGTCGTCTGCTGCAGCCCGCCGGCGTTGCCGTTGCCGGTCGTGACGGCGGTGAACCCGGCGTCCTCGAGGTCGCCCGCGGCACCGGCCGCGAGGCCCGAGCGGTTCGACGCGTTGAGCACCCGCACGTCCGTGGTGAGGTCGGCCGTGGGGGCCGGCTCCTCCTCGACGGGCGGCTCCTCGGTCTCGACCGGGGCCTCGGCACCCGGGTCCTCGGTCTGAGGGGTCTCCTCGGCGGGGGCGGACGACTCCGGCTCGCTCGGCGCCGCGGCGGCGGGCTCCGTCGAGTCGCCGAACCCGGGCAGGCGCCCGTCCCAGGACGACGCCCACGCGACGAGGCCGACCGTGACGGCGGGCACCAGGACGACCACCGCGACGAACGGCCACCACCGGCTCCACCAGGTGCGGGGTGCGCGGTGCACGCCGATCGGCGCGTCGGGCGCCGGCTCGGCGTCGAACTCGTCCTCGGGGTACCGGTCGCTCGCCTTGGTCACGGCGGACAGGCTAACGGCTCGGCCTGTCCACCCCGGCACGCACGGCGCGCCGCGGTGCCGGTCAGCGGCCGGTCAGCCGTCCGCTCGGCACCCGGTCAGGCGTCGGTGCCGAGCCGGCGCGCGCTGCGGGCGCGCTGCCGGGTGGACCGCATCCGGCGCAGCCGCTTGACCAGCATCGGGTCGTGCGCGAGCGCGGCGGGCGCGTCGATCAGGGCGTTCAGCACCTGGTAGTACCGGGTCGCCGACATGTCGAACAGCTCGCGGATCGCCTGCTCCTTGGCGCCCGCGTACTTCCACCACTGCCGCTCGAACGCCAGCACCTCGCGGTCGCGCTCGGAGAGCCCGGTCGCCGCGTCGTCCGCGCCGCCCTCGACCGCCACCAGGGCGGGCCGGTCGGCCGTGCGCTCCGCCGTCGCGTCCATCGGTGCCCGTTCCTCCCGCTCGCCCGTCGTCCGTGCGGCGCCATCGTACGGCCGGAATCACAGGCGTGTCATTCCTCCTGGGCAGCCCCCGGGGCCCGCTGAGCGCCCGCCGGGGTCCGCTAGCCTCGGGCCCCGTGACGCCCGCACCCCTGTCCGAGCTGGTGGCCCCCGACTGGGCGGAGGCGCTCGCCCCGGTCGAGCCCCTGGTGCACGCCGCCGGGGAGTTCCTGCGGGCGGAGGTCGCCGCGGGTCGCGACTACCTGCCTGCCGGGCCGGACGTGCTGCGCGCCTTCACCCGGCCGCTGGCCGACGTGCGCGTGCTCGTCGTCGGGCAGGACCCCTACCCCACGCCCGGGCACCCCATGGGGCTGTCGTTCTCCGTCCAGCCCGACGTGCGCCCCGTGCCGCGGTCGCTCGCCAACATCTTCACCGAGCTGCGCGCCGACCTCGGCGTGCCGCAGCCGAGCACCGGCGACCTGTCGCCCTGGGCGGACCGCGGCGTCATGCTGCTCAACCGCGTGCTGACCGTCCGGCCCGGCGAGCCCGCCTCGCACCGCGGCCGCGGCTGGGAGGCCGTCACGGACCGGGCGATCGCGGCCCTGGTCGCCCGGGGCGGGCCGCTGGTGGCCGTGCTGTGGGGCCGGGACGCGCAGTCGCTGACCCCCGCGCTCGGGGACGTCCCGGTGGTCGCGAGCGCGCACCCCAGCCCGCTGTCGGCGAGCCGCGGGTTCTTCGGCTCCCGCCCGTTCTCGCGCGTGAACGCCCTGCTCGCCGAGCAGGGCGCGGACCCCGTCGACTGGTCGCTGCCCTGACGCCTCCCGGGGATCTCCCTGGAACCCCGGGCCGCGGCGGGGGCACACTGCGGGGGTGACGACGCACGAGGGGGCCGGGGCGACGGCCCCGACGCAGGACAGCACGCAGCACCGCAGCACGCCGGACGGCACGACGCCCGACCCGGCCGGCGCCCCGCCGTGGCGGCGGTACGTCGCGGTGGGCGACTCGTTCACCGAGGGCCTGTGGGACACCCCGCACGGCGAGGACGGGCCGGTGCGCGGCTGGGCCGACGTGCTCGCCGGGCTGCTGTCCGAACGCCGGCGGGCCGCCGGGGCCGAGCCGCTGCAGTACGCGAACCTGGCGATCCGCGGCCGGCTGCTGCGCCCGATCGTCGTCGACCAGGTGCCCGAGGCGCTGGCCATGGAGCCCGACCTGGTCAGCCTCGTGGGCGGCGGCAACGACATCCTGCGGCCGACCGCGGACCCAGACCGGCTCGCGCACGGCCTGGAGCAAGCGGTCGCCCGGATCCGCGCCACCGGCGCCGACGTGCTGCTCGCGACCGGCTTCGACGCGTCCGGCTCCCCGATCGTCTCCACCACCCGCCCGCGGGTCGGCGTCTACAACGCGCACATCTGGTCGATCGCGCGGCGGCACGGCGCGCACGTGCTCGACCTGTGGGGCATGCGGCACCTGCACGACATCCGGATGTGGGCGCCGGACCGGATCCACCTGACCTCGGAGGCGCACGCCCGCGTCGCGCAGGGGGCGCTCGTCGCGCTCGGGCTCGCGCCGGACGACCCGGGCTGGGACTCCCCGCTCACGCCGCTCCCCCGGCCGTCCCGCGCCGTGCAGGCGCGCCAGGACGCCCGGTGGCTGCGGCTGTACGCCTACCCGTGGGCGACCCGGCGGCTGCGCGGCACGTCGTCCGGCGACACCCGGCGGGCGAAGCTGCCGACGCTGACCGAGGTCTGAGGCCGGGCGACGGCGCGCGCACCGTCAGCCGGCGGGCAGCAGCCCCGTACCGGGTCCGGCGTCGCCGTCCGTGACCAGCGCGAGCGACACCCCGCCCAGCTGCTCGACCGGCACCGGCTCGCCCGGCACCCGCACGGTGGTCGTCGGCGCCGTCACCGGCGCGCGCGCCTCCGCGAGCGCGGCGTCGTCCGCCCCGTGCAGCGTGACGGCGACCTCCCGCCCGGCGCAGTCGTCCGGCACGTCCGAGAGCGACGTCGCGACGACGCCGTAGCCGCCGAGGCCCGGGACGTAGTCGACGTCGTAGTCCACCGAGATCCGGCTGACCACGCACGCGCCCGCGGGTGCGTCGTCGCCGCCCTCCCAGGTCATCGCGCGCGCCATCGAGACCGCGAGGCCGGCGCAGCCCAGCCACGCCAGCGTGACCCCCGCCGCGCGGCGGGCCCGGACGTGCTCGTGCGCCATCGGCGCCCCCTCCGTGGACGTGCCCCGGTCGATCCGTCGACCTGTGGCGCCCCCATCGTCGGGCGGGGCGCGCGGTTGAGCATCCGGAGCGGCGCTCCACCCGGACGGGCGAACGCCCCGCGCCCGGCTCACCCGCCCGCCGCGCACCCCCGACGCGCGCACCCCCTCGCGCCGAGTGAGTACCCGACACGTCGAGCGCCTATCCCCTGGATGCCCTCTCGACGTGTCGGGTACCCCCTCGCGGTGGCGGCGTCAGGTGCAGGCGGCGTCAGGTGCGGGCGCAGAGCTGGAACGTGCGCGGGGTGTCGTCGCGGACGCCCCAGGTGTCCCAGGCGGTCGGGGTGACGCGGTACGTCGTGCCGCCCCGGGCGGCGAGGGTGTAGTTGCCCTGCGGGGTCAGCGTCGTGAGGTCGGCGCGCATCCCGCGGGCGGTGAACCAGGCGACCAGCGGCGCGACGTCCACGTCCGCGCGCCAGCCCGCGTAGAACTGCGGGGTCCCGGCGACCTGCACGGTGGTGCTCTGGCACGCCCAGGCGCCGGTGCCGGTGACCGCGCCGGCGGTCTGGGTGTACGTGAGGGCCGGGTCGTACGCGGGCGCAGGCAGGCCGTAGTGGCAGATGGTCACGGTCGCGGACGCCGTCGCGAAGGCCGCCTGCGCCGGCCGGGCGCCGACGGAGACCACGCCGTCGACGGGCGTCGGGTCGAGCACCCCGGCCCACCACGGGCTGACCGAGAACCCGGACCCCGAGGCGACCCCGTTGAACGGCCGCTGCTGGAGGTGCAGGTCGATCCGCCAGGAGGTGCCCGAGGCCCCGGAGACGTCGACCGTGACGCAGGCCTGGGTCCCGGACGACGCCAGCTGCGACCAGGTGAGCGTGCCCAACGTCGTGCCCGAGCCGGGTGTCACCGGGCCGCTCGCCGTGCCGGCGGGCGCGGTCCAGGTCACCGGCAGCGACCAGGTGCCCACGGTGACGGCGACCCCCGCCACGCGGGTGGCGGCGTAGGACGGGACGGCCACGGCGGTGGTCGAGGACGCGGCGAGCGTCGCGGAGGCGTCGGCGGTGGCCAGCGCCGTGCCGTCGGCGGCGTAGAGCCGCAGCGTGGCGACCTGGCCGCGGCACGCCGCCGGGACGCCGGACAGCACCACCTGGGTGGCGGTGCCGGACGCGGTCGCGGTGCCGGCGGCGGCACCGAGCGCCGTGGCCGCGCACGGGGCGGCGCTGCCGGTCGTGACGGAGGGGCCGCGCACGGCGAGGCCGGCGGCGCTCGCCGGGGCGAGCGCGAGGGCGGCCAGCACGGCGACGACCGCCAGGACCAGGGCGGCGGGGGCCGCGGCACGCCGGGCGGCGGGGCTCACGGGGTCGCCCCCGCGGGCGTGCGTGCGTCCTCGGCGGTCGGCACGTCGTCGACGGCGGCTCCCGCGTCCGCGCCCGCGGCGTCGGCCGGCTCCGGGCGCGACGGCCACAGCAGCACCCCCGCGGCGACGACGAGCAGCGACGCCCACGCCAGCGGGTCAAGCAGGATCGACGCCACCCGGCCGAGCCCCGGGACGTGCAGCCGGGCGATGCCGAGCACGTCCGCGGCGTGCGGCCGCCACGGGTCGAGGAAGTCGTTGTTGTCGCCCTGGATCACCCAGCCGCCGTCGGCGTCGCCGCCGACCACCCGGTGGATGATCCGGCCGCGCTCGAGCCCGGGCGGGGTGTAGACCACGACGTCGCCGGCGGCGGGCGTGCCGCAGCGGGAGACCACGAGGTCGCCCGTGTAGTAGGTGGGCTCCATCGAGTGGCCGGAGACGATGGTCAGCGTCGTGCAGCCACCCAGGGTGCTGGGCCAGCCGAACCAGACCAGGACCCCGACGAGCACCGCCGTGCCGGCCCAGCCGAGCACGCTCCGGGCGCGCTCGCGCCGGCTCCGCGGGGCCCGCACCCAGGGCGCGGACCGGCGCAGCCGGACGACGCCCCCGGGCACGCCGAGGCGCCGGCGCGGGGCAGGCGTGCTGCCCGCGCCGGCCGCCTCGGCGGGCCGGTCGTGGATGGTGCGCTCGCGTCAGCCCGCGATGACGACGGCGACGCCCTTGACGTCGGCCGCCTTCACCGAGCCGGTGACGGAGAGGGTGACGCTGCCGCCGCCTTGGGGGACGGTGCCCGTGAGGTGGCTGACCGAGGCGCCGGTGGAGCCGTCGGTCGGGTCCGTGTTGAGCAGGTCGATCCCGATGGTCTGGCCCTGGCAGCCCGCCGCGACGTCGTTCAGCGTGACCTGGCTGACCGTGTAGCCCTTGACCGACGTGGTGAACGCGTTGGTGAACGCGACGGCCACACCGTTGGAGTCGCAGGAGGCCACGACGGTGGTGCCCGCGCCGAGCGCGCCGGCGGTCAGGTTGAGCTGCGCGGCGGACGCGAGGCCCAGGCCGGCGATGCCGAGGCCGGCGACGGTCAGGGCGACGACCTTGCGGCGCACGGAGCGGCGCGGGGCGGCGGGGGCGGCCGGGGCGGGGGCGGTGGCGACGGACATGGCACTCCTGGACGGGCGCGGCTCGGCGGGTCCGGCGCGGCCCGCGGAGCCGGGGGGCGGGGGCGCTGGTCCGCGTCGTCGGAGCAGGGGGTCCCGGCGGTCGCGGCTCGCGCACACTAGGGCCGCCGCGCCACCCCCCGGAACGCGCTTCCTGGGTGGCAGCACCCCCGTGACTGCACGTCAACACCGACCTTGCAACATTTAGCAGGACGAATCGGACAAACCGGGTGGGTGAAAAACAGAACCCCCCAGGTCAGAGCGCCGCGCCCCGGATCGATTCCACCGGAAGGAGAGCGACCACCTGGGTGCCGTCGCCGGGCACGGAGGTGACGCGGAGGTCGCCGCCCACCAGCCGCAGGCGGTCGGCCAGCCGGGCGGTCCCCGAGGGCGCCCCCGCGTCGTCGCCGAAGCCGTGGCCGTCGTCGGAGACCCGCACCTCGAGCGCGTCGCCGACCAGGGAGACGCGCACGTCGACGACCTCCGCCTGGCCGTGCCGCAGCGCGTTGCTGATGGCCTCCTCGACGACGCGGACGGCCAGCAGCCGCTCGCTGCGGGTCAGCCGCGGGTCCGCGGGGTCGTCGACGACCCGCACCTCGTCCGAGACGCCCAGCCGGGTGTTGACGCTCCGCGGGATGCGCCCGAGCAGCGCGCGGATCGCGGGGACCATGCCGACCTCGAGCTGCTCGGGGTAGAGCATCCGGCTGGTGGTCCGGACGTCGGCCTCGCGCACGGTCTCGATCTGCTCGCGCACCTCGCGCAGGAGGGCGACGTCCTCGGCGGTCACCGCGCGCCGGTCGCCCGCCTCCCCGAGCTCCGCGACCAGCGCGTCGAGCCGGGCGACGACCAGGACCAGCCGCTGCTGCATGCTGCCGTGCAGGCCCTCGGCGACCTCGCGCCGGACCCGCACCTCCTCGTGCTGCAGCGCCGCGAGCGCCAGCTCGATCTGCAGCCGCGCCTGGGCGCGCTCGGCGACCTCGGTGCGCAGCCGGCGCTGGGACAGCATGGCGGCCAGCCCCATGGTGGCGGCGATCCACGCCACGACCGCCCCGCTGGCCAGCTCCGCGCTGATGACCTGCTGGGACGGGTCCACGTAGACGTCGAGCAGCAGCTGGAAGGCGAACCGCACGCCGGAGGCCGTCACGCCCGCGCTGAGCACGCCCACGACGACGGCGAGCGGCCCGCGCTGGGGCAGGGACACCCCGGTCACCGCCAGGATCACGAGCATCGACGCGACGGCCGTCAGGTTGGCGAGGATCCGGGTGCCGACCGGCACCATCCCGCCCTGGTTGCCGTACACCCACGCGGTCTGCGCGGCCGCCCCGATCGCGAAGACCGTCATGATCGTGCCCGCCGCCAGCAGCAGCGTGCGGCGGTCGGCGCGGACCGCGGCGGCGTCCCGCGTCAGGGCCGTGGGCATCGCGTGCGGTCCTCCCGCGGTCGTCCGGGCGCGGGTCGTCCGCGTGCCGTCGCCCGCTCCGCGGGCCGGGCCACCATACTGTCCGCGATGTCCGATTCCCCAGCCCGAACGACCCGTGTGGTGGTCGTCGAGGACCAGCCCCTGTTCCGGTCGATGCTCGAGCTCACCCTCGGGGCGGCCGACGACGTGCGCGTCGTCGCCTCCGTGGGCACCGTCAAGGAGGGCGCCGCCGCGCTGCGGCCCGGCGCCGCCGACGTCGCCGTGCTCGACATCGACCTCCCCGACGGCAACGGCATCGCGCTGGGCGTGACGCTGCGCCGGAACCAGCCCGACCTCGGCATCCTGCTGCTGTCCGCGCACGACGCGATGGACCTGCTCCTCGACCTGCCCCCGGACGTCGCGGCCGGCTGGTCGTACCTGTCGAAGACCTCGTCGACCGACGCGGCCACGCTGGTCGCCGCCGTCCGTGCCGCGGCCGAGGGGCGCACGACGCTCGACCCCGCGCTGCTCGATCGGGTGGCACCGCGCGCCGGCTCGGCGGTCTCGCGGCTCACCGACCGGCAGTACGCCGTGCTGCGCCTGCTGGCCCAGGGCCTGTCCAACGCCGGCATCGGCGAGGCGCTGCGGATCACCGAGAAGTCGGTGCAGAACCACATCAACGGCATCTACGCGACGCTGGGCATCGACGCCGACCCGTCGCGCAACCCGCGGGTCACGGCCGCGCTGCGGCTGCTGGAGGAGACCGGCCCCGTCTCCTGAGGTCGGCGGGCACCCCGGACCGCGCACCCCCTCGACGCCGCCCCGCACCGCGGCGCACGATGGTCCGGCCGCACCGACCACGAGGGGGACGCATGGAGCGCGCGGACGTCATGGGCTGGGTCGCCGCCTACGAGCGGGCGTGGCGGGAGGACGACGCCGGGTCGCTCGGCACGCTGTTCACCGACGGCGTGCGGTACCTGCGCTCGCCCTACGAGCCGGCGCTCGAGGGGCTGGCGGCGGTGCAGGAGTTCTGGCCGGACCCGACGCCGTTCACGCTGGACGCGCAGGTGGTCGCCGTCGAGGGCGCGGACGCCGTCGTGCGCGCGGAGGTGCGGTACGGCGGCGACGAGCCGCAGGAGTACCGGGACCTGTGGGTGCTGCGGTTCGCCGCGGACGGACGGGTCGAGCACTTCGAGGAGTGGGCGTACTGGCCGGGGAAGTCCTTCACCGCGAGCGACGGCTGACCCACCGGTCGGGATCGTTGGCATCCGATCGGGTGAGCCGGTTGGCCCCGGCGGCCGGACCTGGCTAGAGTGGGCCACGCCCTCGGTCGCCTGCCCCCTGCGCGGCCGAGGGCTTCTTCATGCCCGGGACGCGCCGGCGGCTCAGCGCTCGCGCCACTCCACGGCGCCGCACAGCGTGCAGCGCGCGACGACCATCCCGAACCGCAGCGGGCTCGTGTCGAGGTGCCAGCCGGGGCGGGTGCACGACGGCGCGTGCTCGGCGGGGTCGAGCGGGTGCAGCGGGCGGCGCGCGAGGGTCGCGGTCATGGTGGGCCTCCAGTCGGTGTCGACCGCCATGTTCGACCGCCGCCCGCCCGATGTGAGCGGTCCCGCGCCGTCGTCTGGGTGCTGACACCCTCCTGCCGCGGAACCGCCATCCGTCGGACACCGCGCGGCCACCGGTGGGCCGCGCAGTGTCCGCGCGCCGCCGCGCACCGCCCGCGTCAGAGCACCAGCCGCTCCAGCAGGCCGAACTCCGGGTAGGGCTGGTCCCAGTCCCCGAAGTGCCCGTCGTCGCGCACGACCAGGGTGCCGCCCAGCCGGTCGAGGAGCTCGCGCCCCTGGGTCGCGTCGCAGCCGTACGGGTCGACCACCGAGTTCACGTAGACCAGGTCGCCGGCGTGCGCGCGGATCCGCTCCCAGTCGTACGACTCCTGCAGCACCGGTTCCTCGGCGTCGTTCGGCCGCCGCCAGTACCCCGCGACCAGCACCGCCTGCGCCACGGGCGCGTCGAGGTGCTCCAGCACGGCCAGCAGCAGCGCCGCTCCCCCGGAGTGCCCGACCAGGACGGTGTCGGCGTCGAACCGGTGCGCGGCGAGCACCCGCGGCAGGAACGTCGCGACGGGCTCGACGTTGAGCTCCGGGTACGCCGGGCGCTCGACGGCGTAGCCGCGCGCCTCCAGCCGGCCTGCCAGCCACGGGTACCAGACGTTCTCGGGCCGGCCGCCGGTGCCGTGGAACACGATCGCGCGCGTGGGCATGGCGCTCAGTGTGGCCCGGTGCCCAGCTCCCGCGCCACGAACTCGACGGCCTCGCGGTCCTGCTCCGGCCCGCCGGACTCGTGCCCGTTGTACCGCCAGACCCGCAGCTCCTTCGGCCCGCCCCACGCGCGGTGCGCCGCCACGACGGTCGACGGCGGCACGATCACGTCCATCAGCGCGACCGAGAACCGGGCCGGCGCCTGCCCGCGCCGCGCGAGACCGACGCCGTCCACGTAGGACAGCGTGCGCAGCACCCGGTCCTCCGCGCCGCGGTGCACCCGCAGGTACTCGACCACCTCCGCGAACGGCCGGTTGTCGGTGATCCCGACGGCCCGGGCGACGTCGCACAGGAACGGCACGTCCGCGACGACGGCGGAGACGTCCGCGAGCGCGCCGGCCGCGATCGCCATCGCGCCGCCCTGGCTGCCGCCGACCACCGCCACCCGGTCCGGGTCGACGCCGGGCAGGGCGCGGGCCGCGTCGACGGCGCGCACGGCGTCGGTGAGCAGCCGCCGGTAGTAGTACGTCTCGGGGTCCTCGATCCCCCGGGTCATCACGCCGGGCGCCTGCGGGCCGGTGCCCCACGGGTCGGGCGTCTCGCCGCGGCTCCAGCCGGAGCCCTGGCCGCGGGTGTCCATCTGCAGGTGCGCGAAGCCGGACGATGACCACAGCAGGTTCTCCCACGGCGCGCCGCGGCCGCCGCCGTAGCCGACGTACTGCACGACGACCGGCAGCGGGCCGGCGACGCCGGCCGGGCGGCGGTACCAGGCGCGCACCGGGTCGCCGCCGAAGCCGGGGAACGTCACGTCCCAGACGTCGACCGTGGTCAGCGGGGTCGGCTCCGCGACGAGCACGGGCGGCGCGTCGTGCCGGCGGCTCTCGGCGAGGGTGCGGGCCCAGAACTCGTCGAGGTCGGCGGGCTCCACCAGCGCGCTCGCGTGGTCCCAGAGGGCGGGCTCGGGCAGGTCCTGGAACACGGGTCTCCTGTCGGTGGTCCGGGTCGCGTCGGTGCGGTCGTCCGGGTGCGTCAGCGCACCGGCGAGTACACCACGGACCGGACGTGCGCCACGGTCGTCGTCGGCCGGCCCGCGCTGGTGGCGAGCACGCCCGCCCACAGCCCGAGGAACCCGCCGGTCGCGACGCTGTCGAGGGTCCGGGCGTCCGCTGTGGCGACGAGCACCGGGGCGTCGTCGCCGGCGCCCGCGAGCAGCCGGAGCTCGGGCCCGCGGGCCTCCAGCCGGAGCGTCAGCTCGACGTCGGCCGGCGCCTCCAGCCCGGCCTCGCCGAGCACGCGCTCCGCGGCGCCGCCGCGCACGTGCCGCACCCGCGCGGTCCGGGCACCCGCGGGACCGGCCGTCACCGCGAGCAGCACGTGGTCCTCCTCCGACTGCCGCACGGCCAGCGCCACCTCCTCGCCCTCGTCGAGGTCGGCGGCGACGCGGACCGCCAGGTCGGCCTCGGGGTGCTCGAGCCGCAGCCCGAGGTACGCGGGCACGTCGAGGTCGGCGAGGGTCGCCGGGCGCAGGGGCAGGTCCCAGCCGTCGCCGGCGGGGGTCGCCACGTCCCCGGGCAGGGCGCGCACGGCCGTCCACCGGAGGTCCCCGGGCGGCACCGGCCCGGACTGCCGGCCGGACACCACCCGGTCGCCGGGCCAGCCCGGGACCTCCGGGACCTCGACCACCGGTGGGATCCGGCCCACGCCGGGCGCGAGCACGGGCCAGCCGTCCTCCCAGGCCACGGGCACCAGGAACGTCTCCCGGCCGAGCGGGTAGTGGTACCCGCCGGAGGTGCGCATCGCGAGCAGCACCGCCCACCAGGAGCCGTCGGGCGCCTCGACCAGGTCGGCGTGCCCGGCCGCCACGACGTCGACGCCGCGGCCCAGGTGCCGGTGGGTCAGCACCGGGTTCGAGGGGTTCCCGCGGTAGGGGCCCTCGACCGCGTCTGCGCGCGCGACGCACACCGCGTGGTGCACCTCGGTCCCGCCCTCGGCGGCGACCAGCAGGTACTCCCCGCCGACCCGGTACAGGTGCGGCCCCTCGGCCCAGACCGCGCCGCGGACCGCCCCGGTCCAGATGACGTGCTCGGCGCCGACCAGGGCGCGGGTCGCGGGGTCGAGCTCCCGGAGCCACACCTCGGTCTGGCCCGGCCACTCCGGCTCCCGCGCGGGACGGGTCGCGAGCACCCACGCCCGGCCGTCGTCGTCGAAGAACAGCGACGGGTCGATGCCGTCCCCGCCGAGCCACGCGGGCTCGGACCACGGGCCGGCCGGGTCGGCCGCGGTCACCAGGAAGTGGCCGAGGCCGGGGCGCCGCTCGTCGGCCGCCGCGCCGTCGGCCCGCTGGTCCACGAGCGTGCAGACGACCCAGAACAGCCCGTCGTGGTGCCGGATCGTCGGCGCGTACAGCCCGCTCGACGACGGCAGCCCGGACAGGTCGAGCTGGCGCCGCACCGCGTGCCCCACCGGCTCCCAGTGCGCGAGGTCGCGGCTGCGGAACACCGGCAGGCCGGGCAGGTACTCGAAGGTCGACGTCACCAGGTAGTAGTCGTCGCCCACCCGGCACACCGACGGGTCCGGGTGGCAGCCCGGGAGCACCGGGTTGGCGACGGCCGTCACGGGGCGGTGACCTTCACCTCGACGACGCGCGGGTCGGCGGCGGTCACCTCGTGCACGCCGCCGGTCACGGCGACCACGCGCCGCTCCGTGGCGGTGCCGGCGACCGCGCGCTCGGCGCGGGCGCGGGCCATCCGGATCGCGCCGTTGGTGCCGGCGACCTCGGCCGAGCGGGCCGCCGCCTCGGCGTGCGACGCCACCCAGACCTGCACGTCACCGGGCTCGACCACCCGGGTCAGCCGGCGGTCGGCGAACGCGAGCCGCGTCGTCGGCACCCGGAACGTCACCCGGCGGGACTCCCCCGGCGCGAGGTCGACCCGCGCGTAGCCGAGCAGCTGCGCGACCGGGCGGGTCACCGTCGCGACGACGTCGTGGCCGTACAGCTGGACGGTCTCGGTACCCGCGACGGCGCCGACGTTCGTCACGGTGACCGCTGCCTCAAACGAGCCCGCCGAGTCGACGGACGGGTCCACGGCGAGGTCCCCGTACGCGAAGTCGGTGTAGCCGAGCCCGAAGCCGAACGGCCGCACCGGGGTCGGGTCGGTCGACGTGACGTCGGACGGCCCGCCGAGCACCGGGTGCAGGTACCGGTACGGCTGCGTGCCGGCGGACCGCGGCAGCGACACCGGCAGCCGGCCGGACGGGTTCACCGCGCCGGTGACCACGTCGGCGATCGCGTCGCCGCCGCCCTCGCCGGGGAAGAACGCCTGCAGCACCGCGGCCGGGCGGGGGCCCTCGCCGTCCAGTGCCCAGCCGATCGCGTACGGGCGGCCGGTCAGCAGCACCAGCACGACCGGGGTGCCGGTCGCCACCAGGGCCTCGACCAGCTGCCGCTGCACGCCGGGGAGCTCGAGGCTCTCGGCGTCGTTGCCCTCGCCGACGGTGCCGCGCCCGAACAGGCCGGCCTGGTCGCCGACCACGACGACCGCCACGTCGGCGCCCGCCGCCGCCTCGACCGCCGCCGCGAAGCCGGAGGTGTCGTCGCCCTCGACCGCGCAGCCCTCGGCGTGCACGACCTCGGGGCCGTCGGCACCGTCGGCGCCGTCCCCGAGCGCCGCCGCGAGCGCCTCGCGCACGCTGCGGATCTCGAAGCCCAGCGGCACACCGGGGTGGTGCGCCAGCACGTGGTTGGCGAACGAGTAGCAGCCCATCAGCGCCTCGGGCCGGTCGGCGTTCGGGCCGACGACGGCGACGCGGCGGGGCGCGGACGGCGTCCCGGCGGCCGCCAGCGGCAGCACGCCGTCGTTCGCCAGCAGCACGACCGACTCCTGGGCCAGCCGGCGCGCGAGCTCGCGCTGCCGGGGCGAGTCGAGGTCGACCTCGGCCGGCGGCTCGTCCGCGAACGCGTCCGGCTCCAGCAGGCCGAGCTCCTCCTTCTGCGCCAGCACCCGGAGCACGGCGCGGTCGACCAGCCGCTCGTCGGTCAGGCCCGCGCGCAGCCGCTCGATCAGCGGCTCCAGGTACGCGTCGCCGGTCGGCAGCTCGACGTCGATGCCGGCCTCCAGCGCGAGCGCCGCCGCCTCGCCGCGGTCGGCCGCGACCCGATGCATGACCTCGAGGAACGCCACGGCGAAGTAGTCGGCGACCACGACGCCGTCGAAGCCCCACTGCTCGCGCAGCAGGTCCGTGAGGTACTCGGCGCTCGCCGCCAGCGGGACGCCGTCCACGTCGACGTAGGAGTTCATCACCGAGCGGGCGCCGCCGTCGCGGACCGCCATCTCGAACGGCGGCAGGTACACGTCGAGCAGCTCGCGCGGCCCGGCGCTCACCGGGGCGTGGTTCCGGCCGGCCGCCGACGCCGAGTAGCCCACGAAGTGCTTGAGGGTCGCGTGCACCCCCGCCTCCTGCAGCCCGCGCACGTAGGCGGTGCCGATGGTGCCGACCAGGTACGGGTCCTCGCCGATGCACTCGTCGACACGGCCCCAGCGGGGGTCGCCGACCACGTCGAGCACCGGCGCCAGGCCCTGGTGGATGCCGAGCTCGCGCATCGAGTCGCCGATCGCCCGGGCCGCCTCCTGCACCAGCTCGGGGTCGAACGACGCGCCCCACGCCAGCGGGGTCGGGTAGCTCGCGGCCTGCCAGGCGGCCAGGCCGGTCAGGCACTCCTCGTGCACCAGCGCGGGGATGCCCAGCCGGGTCTCGCGCTGCAGCCGGCGCTGCTCGGCCCACAGCCAGGCCGCGCGCTCCACCGGGTCGACCGGGCGGGTGCCGTACACCCGTGTGTAGTGGCCGAGGCCGTGCCGGGTGATCTCCGGCAGCTGCCCGGAGTCCTTCTGGCCCGCGGCCATCTCGGACTGCATCGGGGCGACGGTGCCGTTCTGGTCGAGCCAGTAGCCGACCAGCTGGGCCAGCTTCTCCTCGAGCGTCATCCGGGCGTGCAGGTCGCGGACCCGGTCGGAGACGACGGGCATCGCGGGGACGGGCGGGCCGGCGGGCGCGGGTGCGGCGTCGGGGCGGGCGGAGGCGGGCGCCGCAGCCGGGGCGGCGGTGCCGGTGGTGTCGGACACGCGGGGGTGCTCCTGTTCGGGGACGTGCGGGTGGCGGGCGGGGCGGCGGGGCGGCGCAGGGGCGCCCCGCCGCCGGCCTCAGCCCTTGACGGCGCCGGTCAGACCCCCGACGATTCTCCGCTCGAAGAGCGAGAAGAAGATCAGCGCGGGGATCATCGACAGCGACGTGAACGCCAGCACCCGGGCGGTGTCGACGGAGTACTGCGAGGCGAACGCCTGGACGCCCAGCGGCAGGGTGTACTGCCCCTCGTCGTTCAGGATGAACAGCGGCAGCATGTAGCTGTTCCAGCTCGCGACGAACGCGAGGATGCCGACCGTGACGACGCCCGGGACGGACAGCGGGACGACCATCCGGAAGAAGAACCCGAGCCGGCTGGCGCCGTCGATCGAGGCGGCCTCCTCCAGCTCCTTCGGGATGGCCCGCAGGAACGGCACCAGGATGATGATCGTCGTCGGCAGCGCGAACGCGATCTGCGGCAGGATGATGCCGGCCAGGCTGTTCATCAGCCCGAGCTGGCGGATCATGATGTACAGCGGCGTGATCGCGACCGTCATCGGGAACATCAGACCCGCCGCGAACAGCGAGTACATCGCGCCGCGGCCCTTGAAGTCGTACCGGGCGAGCACGAAGCTCGCCATGACGCCGAGGATCACCACGCCGATCGTGGTGGCGATCCCGCAGATCGCGGAGTTGGCGAACTGCTGCCAGAACAGCGAGCTCGTCAGCACCTCGGCGTAGTTGCCCCACTCCCAGGTCGTCGGGAACCCGGCCGGGTCGACCGTGATCTGCGAGTTGGTCCGCAGGCCGCCGAGCACGATGTACGCGACGGGCCCGATGCAGATCCCGACGAGCAGCCACGCGACGACGTAGACCATCGGGTTGACGCGCTCGAGCGAGCGGCCGCGCCGACGGCGGGGCTCGGGGCGCGAGGCGGGCAGCGGCGGCGCCTGGAGCGCGGTGGCGGCCATCACTTCTTCCTCTCGGTGAGCGCGCCCTCGGTGTCCCGGCGGAGCACGAAGCGCTGGTAGGTCAGCGCGATGACCAGCGAGATGAGGAACAGCACGACCGCGACGGCGTTGCCGAAGCCGTAGTTCCCGGCCAGGCGGCCGTTGGACACCATGTAGGTGGCCATCGTCGACGTCCCGGCGGTCGCGGAGACGTACTGCCCCCAGATGATGTAGACGAGGTCGAACAGCTGGAGCGACCCGATGATCGACAGGAACGCCCAGATCCGGATGGTCGGGCCGAGCAGCGGCAGGGTGATCGAGCGCTGCGCCTGCCAGTAGGAGGCGCCGTCGATCGCCGCGGCCTCGTGCAGCTCCTCGGGGATCGACTGCAGGCCCGCCAGGAACAGGATCACCGCGAAGCCGATGTACTTCCAGGTGATGATCAGCATCAGGGACCAGATGGCGATCTTCGGGTCGGCCAGCCAGTCGGCCGTCAGCGCGCCCAGGCCGATCTTCTCCAGCAGGTCGTTCACGGCGCCCGTGGTCTGGAGCATGAGGCTCCAGCCGGTGCCGACGATGACCTCGGAGATCACGTACGGGACGAAGATCAGCACCCGGATCAGCGAGCGGCCGCGGATCTTGCGGTTGAGCAGCAGCGCCAGGATCACGGCCGCCGGCCCCTGCAGGACCAGGGACATCACGACGATGAAGCCGTTGTGCCGCAGCGCGTCGTGGAACGTCGGGTCCTTGAGGATCGCGACGTAGTTGTCGAGCCCGACGAAGTCGGTCGGCGGACCGAAGCCCTTCCACTTGAAGAAGCCGTAGTACGCCGCCATGACGACGGGGAAGATCACGAACGCCAGGAAGACCAGGATGGCCGGTCCGGACAGGAGGCCGATCTCGAGCCGCTGACGCCAGCTCCCGCGCCGCCGGCGCGGGCGGGGCGCCGGGGACGGTGCCACGACGGCACCGTCCCCGGCCGCCGAGCGACCCTCGGGCGACGAGATGACCAGCGGGCCCACGCCCTGCGAGTCGCTCATGGTGCTGCTACTCCTTGGCCGCCGCGGCGTTGACAGCCTCGACGATCTTGTCGGGGCTGCCGCTGCCGGCGAGCATCTCGACGACGCTGGTGTTGAGCGCGTTGCCGACGTTCTGGCCGAACAGGGTGTCGAGCCAGACGGACACGTAGGCCGCGTCGTTGTAGGAGGCCAGGACCTCCTGGAGCGCCGGGTCGGTCACGACGGACTGCGCGTCCTTGCTGGCGGGCAGGGTCACGAACGCCTCGGCGTAGCCCTCCTGGTTCTCCTTCTCGGCGATGAAGTTGAGGAAGTCGGCGCACGCGGCGGGCGCGTCCACGAAGCAGGTGAAGCCGTCGACGCCGCCCATCATCGCGGTCGGGTCGCCGTCACCGCCGTCCACGGCCGGGAACGGGAACCAGCCCAGGTCGGCCAGCGGCTCCTGCTCCGGCGTCAGGTTGGCGATGACGCCCGGGTCCCAGGCACCCATGAGCTCCATGGCGGCCTGGTGGTTGGCGATGAGGCCCGCGGAGGAGCCGGCGCCCTGCTGCGCGGTGGTGGTCAGGTAGCCGTCGTTGAACGGCTCCGTCCCGGCGAAGTCCTGCAGGTCCTCGCCCGCCTTCGTCCAGCACGCGTCGTCGAAGGACATGTCCTTGGCGGCCTGCGCCATGGTGTCCTGCGAGCACTCGCGCAGCGCGAAGAAGTAGTACCAGTGCGCGGCGGGCCACGCGTCCTTGGCGCCCAGCGCGATCGGCTGGATGCCCGCGGCCTTGAGCTTGTCGACCGCGGCGCTCAGCTCGTCGACGGTCGTCGGGGTCTCGGTGATGCCGGCCTGCTGGAACAGGTCCTTGCTGTAGTAGATGCCGCCGGGGAGCACGGCGGTCGGGACGCCGTACACGCCGCCGTCGACGGTGAACGCCGCCAGGGACGCCTCGCCGAGCGCGTCGCGCGTCTCCTGGGTGAGCGCGTCGCTCAGGTCCATGGCCTGGCCGGCCTCGACGACGTCGGCCAGCTTGCCGCCGCCGCGCGCCATGAAGATGTCCGGCGCGTCGCCCGAGTTCAGCGCCGTCTGGAGCTTGCCGTCCATGTCCTCGTTCTGGATGGACTGGATGTTGATCGTGACGCCCGGGTTGGCCTCCTCGAACGCCGCGACGGTGTCCTCCCAGTAGGCCTTCCCGTCGCCCGTCGTCGAGTTGTGCCAGAACGTCATGGTGACGTCCCCGCCGTCCTCGCCACCGGACCCCGAGTCGCCGCCGCCGCAGGCGGCCAGGGTCATGGCCGCGACGATCGCCGCGGCCGTGACCGCCAGCGTCTTCCGTGCCTTCATGATCTGCCCTCTTCGTTGAGTTGACCGTGGTCCTCCCCGCCGGGGCCGGACCGGTTCGCCGTCGGCGGGTGACCGCCGCGCGTCGTGCTCCTGACGCCGGTCCCCGCGTCTGCGCCGGGGCCGGACCTGCTCGTCATCAGTGACTGCACGAGGGACTCTGGCAGCCGTCGCGACGACGTGTCAACCGTTGTCGATAACGTTTTAGCAACCTAGGATCACGGCCATGGCACAGCGGGTGACGATCACCGACGTCGCCCGCGAGGCCGGTGTCTCGGTGGCGACGGTCTCGAAGGTGGTCAACCAGCGGGACGGCATCGCGGCCGGCACCGCGACGCACGTGCGCGCCGTCGTCGACCGGCTCGGCTACGAGTCGAGCCTCGTCGCGCGCGGGCTCCGCTCGCACCGCACCGGCGTCATCGGGGTGCTGGTCGCGGAGTTCGAGCCGTTCAGCTCCGAGATCCTCAAGGGCGCCGGCGCGGCCCTCCGGGACACCGAGCACGCGCTGCTCGCCTACACCGGCGGCGGCTCCGGCCGGGCCGGCTGGGAGCACCGCTACCTCGCGCGCCTCAGCGGCACCCTGATCGACGGTGCCGTGCTGGTGACCCCGACGGTCCTGCACCCCGGGTCCCCGGTCCCCGTCGTCGCCGTCGACCCGCACGCGGGCCCGGGCGGCCTGCCGACCGTCGACTCCGACAACCTGCACGGCGCCGTCCTCGCCGTCCGGCACCTGCTGGGGCTCGGCCACCGGCGGATCGGGTTCCTCGGCGGGCGCACCGACCTCGAGTCCTCGCGGCTGCGCGAGGCGGGCTACCGCGCGGCGCTCGCCGAGGCGGGCATCCCCGTCGACCCGGCGCTGGTGCACGTGGCCGAGTACCGCCGCGACGCGGCCGACGCGCCGACCGCGGCGATGCTGGCGCTCGACGACCCGCCGACCGCGCTGTTCGCGGCCAACGACCTGTCCGCCATGGGCATCCTGGACGCCGCCGCGCGCCTCGGGGTCCGGGTGCCGACCGACCTGTCCGTGGTGGGGTTCGACGACGTGCCCGAGGCCGCCGCCACGACCCCGCCGCTGACGACCGTGCGGCAGGAGATCCAGGGGCTCGGGCGGGCTGCGGTGGCGATGCTGCTGGGGCTGCTCGGGGCCGACGGCGGCCCGGGCGCGGCGGCGGAGCACCGGCGGCTGCCGACGCAGCTGGTGGTCCGCGGCACGACGGCGGTCCCGCGCCGCTAGGTGGTGCCGGCGCCGCACGCCCGGCGTGCGACGCCGCCGGCCCGGCGCCGCCGGACGTCGAGTGCCTACGCGACACGTCGAGTGCCTATCCGCTGGGTAGGCACTCGACGTGTCGGCTATGCACTCGGCGGGCGCGGGCGGCGGGCAGGGCGGGCCGGGCGGGCGCAGGCGGGCGGGCAGGGCCAGCGCGGGCCCGTCAGGCGGCCGGGAGGACCACGTGCAGGGCCGCCCAGGCGCTGACGGTCGCGAGCGTCGTCCACAGCACGATCGCCACCGCCTGCCACAGCAGCACCCAGCTCTTGCGCACCCCCGAGGCGACCAGCGTCGCGGCCGTGAGCTGGGTCGGGAGCGCGAGCGGTCCGAGCAGGCTCGCGCCCGGGACCCCGAACCGGACGAGGTAGCGGCGCAGGCGCTGCCGGCCCTTGGACTCCGGCCGGGCAGGCGCGACGGCCGTCGCGGTCCCCGTGCTGCCGGGTGCACCGCCCGCCACGAACGCGGCGCCCGTCGACGCCGCGGCCTCCGCGTCCGCCGCGGCCCGGCGGGCCGTGACCCGGGCGCGCACGCCCGAGCCGAGCGAGACGACGGCGAGCACGCACAGGAAGTTGCCCGCCGCGGCGGCGACCGCCGCCCGCACCGGGTGCAGGCCGCCGAGGACGCCGAGCAGCGCGCCGCCCTCCCCCTCGACGAACGGGACGGCGCCGGCGAGGGCGACCACCAGCGGCTGGACGAGCTCGGGGACGTGGGCCAGCAGGTCCTGCAGGCCCTGGACGACTCTCTCGACAGGGTTCACGGTGCGACTCCCTCGGGTGGGCGGGACGGTGCGCGGGCGTGCGCGCCCCGGGCGCCGGCACGGTGGCCGGCGCCCTGGCGGGGCGCGGGTGGGGCGGGCTGGTGCGGGGTGGGTCAGCGGGCCTGGCCGGCGGCGGTCGCGGTCACGACCATCGTCGCGAGCGCGGCGACCACGGTGCGGCGGACCGCCTCCGCGGCCTCGGCGGTCCCGCGGTCGGCCTCCTGGAGGGCCCGGCCGCGGTCGTGCACCGCGCCGGACCACGGGATCTCGCGGTGCAGCGCGGGCAGGGAACCGCTCGCGGAGATCAGCCCCGCGAGCGCGGCGGTGCGGGCGTCGGGCTCGGCGCCGTCGACCAGCGTGGCGCGCACGGCGGCGACCAGCTCCGCGCGGCGGGGCGTCCCGCCGTCCGCGAGCGCCGTCACGGGCAGCAGGCCGAGCACCTTGCGCCGCTCGCGCCGCAGGTGCCCGCGCTCGACGAGCCGGTCCACGGTCGCCGGCCGCAGGACGGGCCCGGTCTCGACGATCAGCTGCTGCACGTCGACGGGCGAGCGGGCGACCCGCTCCCAGGTGGGGCGCAGCAGCGCGTCGGCGGGCGGCACGTCGCCGCGGGCCGTGACGGGGCGGCCCCGCCAGGTCGGCGTCGCCGCGACCTCCACCCGGTCCTGCTCGGCGAGGTCGACGAGCACCGCGCCGGCGAGCACGTGGAACAGCGGCACCCCCTCGCCGTGGAACACCCCGTTGCGGGGGTCGAACAGCAGCAGGAGCAGGTCCTCGGCGAGCGTCGGGGGCACGGGGTCGGTCGGGTCGGTCGAGTGGCTCGGGGCGGTGCTCATCGGTCCTCCTCGGTGGGCGGCGCGAGGTCCTCCGGCGCGCTCTGCGCCCGGATCTGCTCCGCGCGGGCCAGGGTCCGCAGCTGCGCGGGGTTGTACAGGTGCGCCATCGCGGGCAGCACCGTGCGGCGGGCCTCCTCGGCGCCGCGCAGGCCGAACGCGCCGGGGTCGCGCACGGAGGCGTACCGCTCGCGGGCCTCCGCGATCACCCGGGCGAGCCGGACGGCCAGCGCCTCCACCGTCGTGTCGTCCGCGTCCGGGGGCAGCGCGTCGAACTCGTCGTCCCCGTCGGAGCGGGTCTGCATCATGTCCCGCAACTCGGCCATGGCCCGCTCGTCGAGCACGCGCGACCAGATGAGCAGCATGGCCCGGTCCGCCTCCGACAGCGGGCCGGCCACCTCGGCGAACCCCTCGGGCACGTCGACGGGGGCGCGGTCGCGCAGGACCACGGCGAGCTCCGCCCGGACCCGCTGCAGCCGCTCGATCGTCGCGGCGAGCTCGGCGTCCAGCACGCGGATGGCGTCGTCGGGCCGCTGGTCCGCGCCGCACAGCGCGGCGATCTGCGCGAGCGGCAGCCCGAGGTCGCTGAGCCGCTTGATCTGCAGCAGGCGCACCAGGTGCGGCACGCGGTACTGCTTGTAGCCGTTGCCGGCGCGCTCGGGCTCCTCGAGCAGCCCCACCTCGTGGTAGTACCGCACGGCCTTGACGGTCGTGCCGGCCAGCTCGGCGAGCTGCCGGGTGCTCCACGCGCGGCCGGCGGCCTCGGATGCGTCCATGGGGACCAGTGGAAACCGTGCCCCCGGGGCAGGGTCAAGAGGTCCCGGGCGGGCGGCCGTCCCGGGCTGCGAGACTCGTCGCTCACGACGAAGGAGGACCCTGTGGTGGATCTCGACCTGGCGGCCGCGCTCGCGGACGGCCGCACGGAGTACGAGAAGATGGTGGCCGGCGACTGGTACCGCTACCGGTCCGGCCCCGAGCTGGCGGACCTGACGACGAGCACCCAGCGCACCTGCCGCCGGATCACCGCCCTCTACGACGAGGACCGGGCCGCGGCGGAGGCGCTGTTCCGCGACCTGCTGGGCACCGTGGGCGAGGGCGTCGACTTCCGCCCGCCGTTCTACCTGGACTACGGCCACCGCCTGCACCTCGGCGACCGGACGTTCGTGAACGCCGACTTCCTGACCCTGGGCGGCGGGGAGATCCGGATCGGCGCGGACGTGCTGATCGGCCCGAGCGTCCGGCTGTACACCCCGACGCACGTGCTGGACCCGGAGCTGCGCCCGCAGGGCTGGGAGCGCGTCTCGTCGATCACGATCGAGGACGGGGTGTGGCTGGGCGGCAGCGTCGTGGTGTGCCCGGGCGTGACGATCGGGGCGCGGTCCGTGGTGGGCGCGGGCTCGGTCGTCACGCGGGACGTGCCGCCGGACGTCGTCGTGGCGGGGAACCCGGCGCGGGTCGTGCGGTCGCTGCTGCCCGAGGGCTGAGCGGGCGGTCCGGAGCCCCCTGTCGGATTCGAACCGACGACCTGCTGTTTACAAGACAGCTGCTCTGGCCAGCTGAGCTAAGGAGGCGTCGCGCTCCCGCGGGAGCGCGGCGCCCAGCCTACCGGCCGGGTCAGGGCTGCGGGTCGAGGGCGTCGTACCGCCAGAACCCGCGCTGCGCCCGCACGAGCACCCACAGGATCACGACGCAGGCGAGGCCCCCGACGACGGCCGCCCCGCCCTCGCCGAGCGTGCCCGACAGCCAGCCGAGCAGCAGCTCGCCGAGCCGGGGCCCTCCGGCGACCACCACGACGAACACGCCCTGGAGCCGCCCGCGCATGTCGTCCGGCGTCGCGGTCTGCAGGATCGTCTGCCGGAACACCGCGCTGACCGCGTCGGCCGCGCCGGCGGCGGCGAGCGTGACGACGGCCAGCGCGAGCGCGGCCCACAGCACGTGGTCCGGCGCGGACCGCCCGGCGGCGACGAGCACCGCGCCGAACGCCGCGACGGCGAGGCCCCAGATCGTGATGGCGACGACGATGATCCGCCCCTGCCAGCGCACACGCGCCAGCCCGCCGGAGAACAGCCCCGCGAGCATGGCGCCCGCGGCGACCGCCGCCGTGAGCACGCCCGCGGTCGTCTCGCCGCCGCCCAGGTAGACCAGGCCGACCGCCGGGAACAGCACGCGGGGCGACGACGTGATCATGGCCACCAGGTCGACCAGGAACGTCATCCGGACGTTGGGCCGGGTGCCCAGGTACCGCAGGCCGTCGAGCACGGACGCGAGGCCGGCCCGGGACCGGCGGGTCTCCGACGGCTCCGGGAGGATCGGCGGGAGCCGCAGCAGCGCGGTGAACGCGAAGGTGAACAGCAGCGCGTCGAGCGTGTAGACGATCCCGTAGTCGAGCAGCGCGACCAGCCCGGCGCCGAGCAGCGGGCCGAGGGTGAGCGCGACGTTCCAGCCGACCGTCTGCAGCGCGTTCGCGGCGGGCATCAGCCGTGGCTCGAGCAGGCGCGGGATGATCGCCGACCGCGCGGGGCTGTTCACGGCCCCGGTGCCGGACTGCAGCGCGACCAGCGCGTACAGCACGCCGACGTGGGTGTTGTCCGACCAGCCCTGGATCGCCAGCCCGACGGTGGCGACCCAGCTCACCGCGGACGCGACCAGCGCGACCTTGCGGCGGTCGGCGTGGTCGACGATCGCGCCGCCGTACAGGCCGAACACGACCAGCGGGACCAGCGCGCACAGCCCGACGACGCCGACCGCGAAGGTCGACCGGGTCAGCTCGTACACCTGGAGCCCCACCGCGACGACGGTGAGCTGCGCGCCGAGGTTCGCGACCGAGAGGCCCCACCACAGCCGGCGGAACTCGGGGCTGACGCGCAGCGGGGTCACGTCCACGAGCAGGGAGGGCACCGCGGGAGTCTACGTGCGGTCTACAGCGATCCGCCCGGGGCGTCCCGCGGGCCGGGACGCGCGAGGCCCCGGCGCCCGGGTGCGTGCCCGGGCCGCCGGGGCCTCGCGCGGTGGCGCGCCGTCCGGCGCGCGGGATCAGGCCCGGGTCAGGAGCCGACCGCCTGCAGCAGGGCGTTCGGGTCGGTCCAGTTCTCGGTCCAGATCTCGCCGTCGATGGTGATCGTCGGCGTGCCGAAGCTGCCGTTGGCCTCGTTCACCAGGTCGGGGTTCGCCGTGACGTCGTTGGTCGCGGACGTCACCCACTGCCCGTACTGGTCGAGCGCGCTGCCGTCGGCGATCTTGTCCGCGACGCTGCCGGACACCCCGGCGTCGCGTGCGATCGAGGCGATCTCCTCGTTGGTCAGGCCGTCGGTGCCCTCGTCGGGCTGGCCCGCGAACAGCTGCTCGTTGAACGCGGCGAACTGGCCGGGCGCCTCGTCGGCGACCAGGGCGGCCGCGGAGGCGGCCCGGGTCGAGTAGCCGGTGCCGTTCGAGTACCGGTTGAGGATCGCGATCGGGTGGTAGACCACGGTCGCGGTGCCCTCGGAGGCGAGCGAGATGAGGTTGTCGCCGTTCGCCTCCTCGAAGGCGCCGCAGGCGGGGCACATGTAGTCGAGGTAGACGTCGACGCGGGTCGTGCTGTCGTCGACCTCCCCGCCGACGCCCGAGGCGCTCACGGGGATGCCGCCCTCGGGCAGGGCGGTGCTCGGCACGTCGGTGACCTCGCTCAGCGGGGTGTCCGGGTAGTCCGGCAGGGCCTCGTCGCTGCTGCCGCCGCCCTGGGTGAGGACCCAGACGAGGACGCCGCCCAGCGCGAGGACCGCGACGGACAGCATGCCGATGCCCAGGAACCTGTTGCGCCGGTCGCGCTTGGCCTGCTGCTCGCGCAGGGCGCGCGCCTGCTCGCGGGCGGCGTCGCGCCGCTCGTTCTTCGACGGCCGGCCCTTGCCGGGGCTCGGGGTGGTGCTCATCTGTCCTGCTCTCCTTCGGTCGGGTCTGCTGCGGGTGCTCAGGCGAGCGCCGCGGGCGGACCCCGGTGCGGGTGCAGGGCGCGGGCCAGGACGGCCGGGCGCGGGTGGTGGGAGGAGCCCGCGGGCGCGGGGCGCGGGGCGCCGGCCGGGCGGGGGCGCACCGCCCGGGGCAGCGCGTGCAGCACGGCGCCGAGCACGGCCCGCACGGGGCCGGCGGCGCGGAGCAGCAGGGCGGCCAGGCCGAGGCCGAGCGCCCCGAGCGCCGCGTGCAGGGCGACGACGGGCAGGACGAGGCCGAGCGCGAGCACCGCGCCGTGCGACGCCTCGGGCGTCAGCGCGACGCCCGTCGGGCAGTCGGCCGCGTCCTGGAGCACGGCGAGCCGGACGCCCAGCAGGGCGAGCGGGCCGTCGATCGTCACGCACTGGTGCACGACGGTGCGCACGGCGCCGAGCCAGGCGGCGCCGCCGAGGACCGCCAGCGACGCGGCCGCGGTGAGCAGCGGCAGCAGGGCGGCGCGGGGCACCCGGCGCCGGGACGCGGCTCCGGGCGCGACGGGGCCGGGCACGCGCGGCGCGGCGGTCCCGGTCATGCCGGCCAGCGTACGGGGTGCCGCTGGACCGGACCCGGGTCTTCCGTGACCGGCCTGCGGGGATCCGGCGGAGACGCGCCGCCGGGGCGCCCGATCAGGCCCCGACGGGCAGCACCGGCGCCGCGAACGGCGCCCAGTCCACCAGCGTCCCCGTGGCCGCGAGCGCCACCAGCGCCCCCGCGCCGAGCAGCGCGAGCAGCACGACGACGGTCGCCCCGCCGCGCCGGGGCGCCACCCCGCCGAGCAGCCAGCGCGCCCCGTCCCGGGTGGTCCGGGCGGCGGGCCCCCACCACAGCCCCGCGAGCCCGGCGGCGGCCGCCACCACCAGCAGCGTCGCCACCGACTCCGGGGCGGGCGCGTCGTCCACCGCGCGCAGCGGCCCGGCCGCCAGCGCGCCCGAGCCGACGAGCCACCAGCCGACGCCGAGCACGATGACGACGAGGCTCGCGGCGACCAGCAGCGAGGGCAGCAGGGTCACGAGCGCGCGCAGCAGGTGCCACGGGCTGGACGCGACGGCGCGGAGCGGGTCCGACCGCCGGGCCCCGACCCGCTCGCGCCGGCGGCCGACCGCGTCCGCCACCGACCCGACCGTCCGGGCGAGCAGCACGAGCGGCACGAGCACGAGCAGCGTGGCGCCGGGGCGCACCGCGGCGCCGGTCAGCGCCAGCAGCCCGAGGGCGAGCAGGGTGCCGGTGCGCCGCGGCGGCTCGGGGGCGGGCGGCGGCCCGGCGTCCTCGCCGTCGGGCCACGCGCCGGGGTACGGCTCGGGGTGGTCGCCGTACGCCGGTCCGCCGTACCCGGCGCCGCCGTACCCCCCGCCGTCCGGCCCCGGTCCGCCCGCGCCGTACGGCCGGGTGTCCCAGGCCTGCGTCGGCGACTCGCCCGTGGCCCACCGGTCCTCCTCGCCGGTCGCGTCCCACGAGGGCGGCGCGGCCGACGACGGCGCGGCCGGGCGCGGCGGCACCGACGGCGGCGCGGGCGCGGCGGCGGGCG
>NZ_JAGXJG010000412.1:0-246 GCF_019091725.1 Cellulomonas sp. GbtcB1
CCCTGCGCGACGGCCAGGCCGAGGGCCGCCGGGGAGCGCGGGACGACCGGCGGGATCGCGTCGTAACCGTGCAGGCGCGCGACCTCCTCGACCAGGTCGTCGGGCTCGGTGAGGTCCGGGCGCCACGTCGGCACGGTCACGGACACCACCGCGTCGGCACCGGCCCCGACGACCTCCCCGACGGTGCAGCCGATCTCGCGCAGGTACCGCGAGACGGCGGCGACGTCGAGGTCCAGGCCGATGAGC
>NZ_JAGXJG010000413.1:0-246 GCF_019091725.1 Cellulomonas sp. GbtcB1
CTGCGTGTAGACCTGCGCGTCGGTGAGCGCCGTGTCCTCCGCCTCGCCCGAGGCGTGGAAGACCGCGTCGACCGCGACCTCGCGGTCCTGCGCGGGGGTGATGACGACCTGGTAGCCGGCGGACCGGTCGTAGGTCGGCACCGTGAGGGCGAGCTCCCCGTCCGCCACGGCGACGTCCTGCGCCACCCGGATGACGCGCGGGGGGGCCGCGACCCCCTCGGCGCCGGTGAGGCGCACCTCCCGCAC
>NZ_JAGXJG010000414.1:0-246 GCF_019091725.1 Cellulomonas sp. GbtcB1
CCATGTCCGGGCGGCCGACCAGCGCGACGGGGCGCGGGCCGCCGGGGCGGGCGGGGGCGTGCTGCGAGACCGTCGGCAGCGCCGCCATCGCGGCGTCGAGCAGGTCGCCCGTGCCGCGGCCGTGCAGGGCAGAGACCGGGTGCGGCTCGCCGAGGCCGAGGCTCCACAGCTCGGCGGCGTCGGCCTCGACGCGCGGGCCGTCGTCCTTGTTGGCGCACAGCACGACCGGCTTCCCCGTCTTGCGGA
>NZ_JAGXJG010000415.1:0-246 GCF_019091725.1 Cellulomonas sp. GbtcB1
ACGAGTCGTTGCACCAGATCGGGTTCTCGGCGGCTGACCTCGACCGGCGGGTGGCCGAGGTGGCCGGCGGCGGGGCCGTGCTGATCGCCGTCACCGGCCTGCGCCTGCGCCGCACCGCGGTCACCCTGCTCGTCGAGCCGACCAACAACCTCGACCGGCCCACCCGCGCGCGGCTCGCCGTGCTCGGCGACACGTGGCCGGGGGCCCTCGTCGTCGTCAGCCACGACCTGGAGCTGCTGGAGCACG
>NZ_JAGXJG010000416.1:0-246 GCF_019091725.1 Cellulomonas sp. GbtcB1
GCGGGACCAGCACCGACGTCCAGCGGTGGATCTCCTGGCGGTCGAGCGGGTCGTTGGTGTCCGCCGGCCAGTACCGGTCGACGCGGTCCAGGATCCCGAGGTCGACCCGGCCGCCGCCGGGCGCGCAGGACTCGATCTCGACGTCGGGGAACTCCTCCCGGAGGGCGTCGAGCAGCGGGTACAGGGCCTCGGTCTTCCGGTGCGCGGAGCCCCCGAGCAGGTCGCGGTTGTGGTCCCACTTCAGGT
>NZ_JAGXJG010000417.1:0-246 GCF_019091725.1 Cellulomonas sp. GbtcB1
TGAGTGTTTCTCAGTTTGCCACTGATAATAATGTCTCATTTGAATTTTTCCTTAACTCTTGTTGTGTCAAGGATTTGGCTACCAAGAAGATCTTGCTGGTTAGGAGGCTTGACAATGGCCTGTACAAGTTTGATTCTCTACCTTTGCAATATCTCTGCCAACAGCCAGCCTTAACACATCAAAACAACGGTTCTAGTGTTTCTTATTGTATTCCAGCATGTAATACACATTCTTTACATGTTCATA
>NZ_JAGXJG010000418.1:0-246 GCF_019091725.1 Cellulomonas sp. GbtcB1
TCGCCGGTCTCGGCCCCCCCGGCCCACCGCCGCAGCCGGACCCCCTGCTCGCCGAGCGACTCCTTGCCCGCGTCCCCGCCGGCGGCGGGGTCGGTCGTGGTCGGGTGCTCGGCCGCGCCGCGGTCCCCGAGGTCGAACAGCATGCCCTGGTCGTGCGGCGGGTAGCCGCCCGACGTCTTGTGCACGCACACGTAGTAGTGCCAGCCCTTGAGCAGCGCGATCCGGGGCTTGCGGGGCAGCTCGGGG
>NZ_JAGXJG010000419.1:0-246 GCF_019091725.1 Cellulomonas sp. GbtcB1
GGAAGTATCTTTATGGACCGACAACACTTTGGCTCACAACGGATCACAAACAGTTTTTTGGACTAGTGACATTTTAGGCTCACAACGAATCACAAGTCGTTCTCATACCAAGTTAGAATTTTCGATTACATGAATAGGATTTCATCTCAAAACGAATTTGTAATGAGAGAAATAGCTTATTCATCTTATATATGACAATTTATTTCCACACACTAGCAATATGGGACGAACCCTAATAAATTTTGA
>NZ_JAGXJG010000420.1:0-246 GCF_019091725.1 Cellulomonas sp. GbtcB1
AGCTATAGATTCCAAATCTATGTTTAGCGCTCCCACTCAATCATACTACCATGTTCCCAAAATGTACGTATCACCCTGACCAGAAAGTAGGCTTAACTAACAAATCAAAGGACATTAATAGTACTCCTGAGATTGAACCTAAGCATATCAGGATTAAGATCTTTTGATCTAAGATCAACTAGTGATATTGACTTAGAAAGATACAACAGTAAGATTATAATATCTTAACCAAGATCAATATCGGTC
>NZ_JAGXJG010000421.1:0-245 GCF_019091725.1 Cellulomonas sp. GbtcB1
GTCGGCGTGCGGCGCTACCTCACGCAGCTCGAGGACCTCATGCTCGGCCAGCCGATCCTCAAGGGGCGGCTGAAGGTCGTCGGCGTGCTCAACCTCGCCGGGTGCATGGCGCTCGGGATCACCGGCCCGATGCTCCGGTCCCCCGGCCTGCCGTACGACGTCCGCAAGGCCGCCCCGTACTGCGGCTACGAGACCTACGCCTTCGACGTCCCGGTCTCCGAGGGCTCGGACTGCTGGGACCGCAT
>NZ_JAGXJG010000043.1:0-39144 GCF_019091725.1 Cellulomonas sp. GbtcB1
GCCGAGCAGCATGATCGGCGCGGGGCGGCCCCGCCGCGCCCGGCGGGCGGGCGGCCCAGCAGCTCCCGGCCCGGCGGGCGCGGCGGCTCGGGCGGCGACCGCCGCGGGGCGCGCGCCGAGACCGTGCAGCAGCGGCTGCCGCGGTTGTTCACCGTGCGCGCGCTGGTGATGTTCGTGGTGCTGTCGATCGCATTCGTCCTGGTCTTCCCGACGCTGCGGCAGTACCTCGACCAGCAGGTCCGGCTCGAGCAGCTGCGCGCCGAGGTGGCCGCCGCCGAGCAGGACAACGAGGACCTGCAGGCCGAGCTCGACCGGTGGTCCGACCCGGCCTACGTCGAGGCGCAGGCCCGCGAGCGGCTCGCGTTCGTCATGCCCGGGGAGCGCGCGCTGCGCGTCGCCGACCCGGAGGTCGTGCCCGACGACACCGCGACCGACCCCGCCGCGACCACCCCGGGGACTGTCGAGTCCGACGACCCGACGCGCCCCTGGTACGCCCAGCTGTGGGACTCCGTGCAGGTGGCGGGGGCCGCGGGCACGGGTCCGACCGGCACCGGCACCGACGGGTCCGCGGGCACCGGCACGACGGGGGACAATGGGACCGCGCCGGACGGCACCGGGACCGAGGGGTCCGACGGGGAGCCGACGGCGCCGACCCCCTGACGCCGACCGCCCGAGGACCGCTCGTGACCGACCTGCCCACCACCCCGGCCCCCGCGCTGCCCGACCCGGCCGTGGTGCCGCGCGCCCGGCACGACGCGCGAGAGGTGACCGAGGCGGACCTCGTCGTGCTCCGCGAGCAGCTCGGCCGGCCCGCGCGCGGGGTCGTCGGCGTCGCCGCCCGGTGCGCCTGCGGTCGGCCGCTCGTCGTCCGCACCGCGCCGCGGCTCGACGACGGCACGCCGTTCCCGACCACGTACTACCTGACGTGCCCGCCCGCCGTCGGCGCGGTCAGCACCCTCGAGGCCACCGGCCTGATGAAGGAGCTCACCGCCCGCGTGCAGTCCGAGCCGGAGCTCGCGGCGGCGTACCAGCGCGCGCACGAGGCGTACCTCGCCGACCGCGCCGAGCTCGGCGACGTGCCGGAGATCGCGGGCATCTCGGCCGGCGGCATGCCGACCCGGGTGAAGTGCCTGCACGTCGTCGTCGGGCACGCGCTCGCCGCCGGTCCGGGCGTCAACCCGGTCGGGGACGACGTGCTGCTCCGGCTGCGCGACGTGTGGCGCCCGGACCGCTGCACCTGCTGACGCCCGCCTGCCGGGTCCGCCGCGGCGCGCGGCCCGCGCCCGGGATGGGATGATCTGTCGCGTGACGCGTGTGGCTGCCATCGACTGCGGGACCAACTCCATCCGGCTCCTGGTGGCCGACGTCGACGCGGAGGCGGGGACCCTCACGGACCTCGACCGGCGCATGGAGGTCGTCCGGCTCGGCCAGGGCGTCGACCGCACCGGCCGCATCGCCCCCGAGGCGATGGCCCGCACCCTGGACGCCACCCGGCGGTACGCGGACGTCTGCCGCGACCTCGGCGTCGAGGCCGTCCGGTTCGTGGCCACCAGCGCGTCCCGGGACGCCGAGAACCGGGACGAGTTCGTCGCCGGCGTCCGCGAGGCCCTGGGCGTCGAGCCCGAGGTCATCGGCGGCGTCGAGGAGGCCGCGCTGTCGTTCCGCGGCGCGACCGGCGTGCTGGGCGCGACCCACGACGGCCCGTTCCTCGTCGTCGACCTGGGCGGCGGCTCGACCGAGGTCGTGCTGGGCGAGCGGGGGCCCGAGGCCGCGTACTCGATGGACGTCGGCTGCGTCCGGATCACCGAGCGGCACCTGCTGGCCGACCCGCCGACCGCCGAGCAGGTGGCCGCCGCCGAGGCCGACGTGCGCGCCGCGCTCGACGTCGCCGCGCAGCACGTGCCGCTCGGCCGGACCGCGACCCTGGTCGGCCTCGCGGGCTCGGTGACGACGATCACCGCGCACGCGCTGCGGCTGCCCGCCTACGACCGGGACGCCATCGACGGCGCCGTCCTCGCGGTCGACGACGTGATCGCCGCCTGCGACGACCTGCTCGCCCGCGACCACGACGCCCGGTCGTCGCTGGGCTTCATGCACCCGGGCCGGGTCGACGTCATCGGCGCCGGCGCGCTGGTGTGGCGGGCGGTCGTCGAGCGCGTGCGGTCCGAGGTCGAGGCGTCCGGCGGCGCGCTGACGGAGGTCGTCACCTCGGAGCACGACATCCTCGACGGCATCGCCTGGAGCGTCGCCGAGCGCACGGCCGCCACCCGGGCCTGACCCGCGCGCCGCGCGCTCCCGCCGCGCGCCCTGCGCGCTCCCGTGCCGAGATCGACGGCGTGCGGCGTCGCGACTCCCGCTCTGCTGCGCCGAGATAGGACCGTCGCGCCGAGTTAGGGCCGTGCAAGGTCCTACCTCGGCGCGGAGGTCCTATCTCGGCGAGCGGGGGAGCAGGCGAGCGGGCGAGCGGGTCGGCCGGCCCGGCGACACGCCCGCGGTCCCCGGTAGCGAACTTGGGCCGGTACTGCGCAATCTGTACTACCGTGGCTCCTGCGGGAGTCGAGGAGGGTCGGCTCCCGCACCAAGCAGCGGGTGCCGCGGCCGGCAGGGGGCCGACCGCGGCGCCCGCCCCGCACCTGCGGCGCGCCGGGCCACCCGGCGTCCGCGCCAGGGAGGCCCCGGGTGGACACGACCCAGCTGCTCAAAGGAGTGCTCGACGTGGCGGTGCTCGCCGTCGTCGCCGAGGAGGACGGGTACGGCTACGACGTCGTCCGGCGGCTGCGCGCCGCGGGGCTGGCCGAGGTCGGCGACGCGTCCGTGTACGGCACGCTCCGCCGGCTCTACTCCCAGGGCGCGCTGACGTCCTACGTGGTGCCCAGCGACGAGGGGCCCCACCGCAAGTACTACGGGATCAACGCGCAGGGCCGGGCGATGCTCGCCGCCCAGCGCAAGGACTGGCGCGAGTTCGCGGGGACCATGACCCGCCTGCTCGACGGGGAGGTGGCGGCGTGAGCGGGACCCCGGCCGAGGCGGGCCGCGCGGCCGCGCCCGCGACGGTGGCGGAGTACGCGGCGCGGGTGCGGCAGCACCTGGCGGGGATGCCGGCCGAGCAGGTGGACGACCTGACCGACGGGCTCGAGGCGGACCTCGCGGACGCGCTGGCGGACGAGGTCGCCCCGGCCGGAGCCCGCGGGGACCTCATCGCGCTGTTCGGACCGCCCGCCGACTACGCCCGCGAGCTGCGCGTCGCCGCGGGGCTGCCCGAGCCGGAGCCGGTGCCTGCTCGCCGGGGCCTGCGCGCCCGGCTCCGCGGGATGCGCGCGGACGTCCGGAGCACCGCGCTGCGCGCCACCGCCGGGGTGCGCCGGCAGCCGTGGTGGCCGGGGCTCCGCGACTTCGGGCTCGCGGTCCGCCCGCTGTGGTGGGTGCTGCGCGCCTGGGTCGTCTACCAGCTGCTGCTCCAGCTGGCGGGCGGGCGGTACGCGTACGGCGGCGGCAAGGGCGGCTGGGTCCCGGCCGACCTGCCGACCTGGGTGCTGCTGACCGGGCTCGTCGTGGTGAGCGTGCAGTGGGGCCGCGGGCTGTGGCTGCCGCGGTCCGGCCGGTGGCTGCCCGCCGCGACCGGCGCGCTCGCCGTCGTGCTCCTGGTCCCGGCCGTGATCTGGGCGGGCAACGGCGCGGTGCGCTGGGAGACCCGGTACGACACCGCGTACGTGGAGCAGCCGTCCGACGGCGTCCCGCGCGAGGACGGCGTGTGGGTCGACGGGATGCAGGTGAGCAACCTGTTCGTCTACGACGCGGACGGCAACCCGCTGTCCGACGTCCAGGTGTACGACGACCGCGGCCGTCCGGTGCGCACGACGACGGACGAGGGCTGGTCCACCTGGTCGCTGCCGGGCGTGACCGAGGACTGGAACTTCCTGCCCGCCACGGACGAGGACGGCCGCACGCGGTGGAACGTCTACCCGCTGCTCGGGGCGCCGAACGCCGACTTCGACTGGGACCGCCTCGGCATCGACGAGTCCGCGCAGGACCCGGTCGACGTCCTCACCACCGAGCCGCGCGTCCCGCCGCGGCCGTTCGCCAAGGCGCCCGCGGTCGTCGACCGCCGCGCGACGGAGGAGCCCGCGACCGGGCCGTCCGCGGGGCCGTCGGCCGGGCCGCCCGCGGAGCCCTCGGCACCCCCGTCGGTCGACCCCGCCGCCGCCGCCGAGACGGCCGCCACCGCCGCGCAGTCCAGCACCCGGGACGGAGGTCCCGGCGCCGGCGGTGTCGCGGCCCAGCAGAACGCCGCCACGACCGCCCCCTGACCGGCGGCGGCGCCGGAACCCGGGACCTTGTGCCCAGAATCACGTGGTCCCGGTTCGCCTCCGGGAAGTCATGGGACGTACCGTTGGACCTATGTCTGAGTCCACCGCCACGACCCTGGCGCCGCAGTCCGGGACCCCGTCCCGCAAGGTGCCGCGCATCGTCATCCTCGGCGGCGGGTCCGTGGGGCTGTACTCGGCCCGCCGGCTCCGTCGTCGCCTGGGCAACCGGGAGGCCGCGATCGTCGTGGTCGACCCGCGCCCGTACATGACCTACGCCCCGTTCCTGCCCGAGGCCGCCGCCGGCTCGATCGACGCGCGCTACGTCGTCGCGCCGCACCGCCGCGCGCTCAAGGGCATCGACGCGCTGCAGGGCAAGGTCTCCGAGATCAAGCACGCCGAGCGCAAGGTCCAGATCACGCCCGAGGAGGGCGACCCGTACTGGATCACCTACGACCACCTCATCGTGGGCCTCGGCTCGGTCGCCCGCACGCTGCCCATCCCGGGCCTCGCGGAGCAGGCGATCGGCTTCAAGAACGTCGAGGAGGCCATCGCCGTCCGCAACCACGTCCTGGGCCGGATCGACCGCGCGTCGTCCACCTGGGACCCGGAGCTGCGCCGCCGGATGCTGACCTTCACCTTCGTCGGCGGCGGGTTCGCCGGCGTCGAGGCGATCGCCGAGGTCGAGGACATGGCCCGCGACGCGGTCAAGCACTACCCGTCGCTCAGCGCCGACGACCTGCGCTTCGTGCTGGTCGAGGGCTCGCGCCGCATCCTCCCCGAGGTCTCCGAGGAGCTCGGCGGCTACACCCTCGAGCAGCTGCGCAAGCGCGGCATCGAGGTGTACCTCTCCACGTTCCTCAACTCCTGCGTCGACGGCCACGTCGTGCTCTCGGACAAGACCGAGTTCGACTCCGAGACCATCGTGTGGACCGCGGGCGTCAAGGCCAACCCGGTGCTGCAGAACTCCGACCTGCCGCTCGACAAGATGGGTCGCGTCACCACGCTCGCGACCCTGCAGATCGCCGACGCCGACGGCAACGTCGTCCCGGACGCCTACGCGGCCGGCGACTGCGCCGCGGTGCCGGACCTGTACAACCCGGGCTCGTTCTGCCCGCCGAACGCCCAGCACGCGATCCGCGAGGCGACCCACCTGGCGGACAACCTGGCCCGCGTCCTGCGCAGCGCCGAGCCGACCGACTACAAGCACAAGAACATCGGTGCGGTCGCGTCGCTCGGCATGTACAAGGGCGTCGCCCAGTTCCTGGGCAAGATCAAGGTCCGCGGCTTCTTCGCCTGGGTGCTGCACCGCTCGTACCACGTCATGGCGATGCCGACGCTGAACCGCAAGCTCGCGATCATGTCCGGCTGGACCGCGAACCTGCTGTGGCGCCGCGAGACCGTCGCCCTCGGCTCGATCCACGACCCGCGCGCCGAGTTCCGCGCCGCGTCCGTGCCGCCGAAGCCGAAGCCCGAGGCCGCGCCCGCCGCCGCCCCGGCCAAGGACGAGGACCACGCCGCGGTCCCCGGCGCCGAGGTGAAGCCCTCGGGCGCCGGCAAGGCCGACGACACCTCGCCCGCCGACGGCTCGCCCGCCGAGGTCAAGCCGACCGCCAAGGCCTGACGCGCGGTCCGCAGCAACCGGAGCCCGTCCACCCCGCGAGGGTGGGCGGGCTCCGTCGTGCTGGCAGGATGGGCGCGGCCCCCGTAGCCCAACCGGCAGAGGCAGCCGGCTTAAACCCGGCACAGTGCGGGTTCGAACCCCGCCGGGGGCACCTCTCCGTCCGCCGGTCACGCCCGGCCGCCCGTGGCGGGCGTCGGCGGAAAACCCGGCGACACCGCGCCGCCCCCTCGGGAATCATCGCGAGCGTCTGGGACGTTGGTCCCGACGTGCGCCTCCCTCGGGCGTCCGCCGGCCCCGCCGCGGACCCGCTCGCGCGCACCTCACCGCCGACCCCACCCGCGAGGGAGACCTATGACCACCCACGACGACACCGCCCTGCGCGACCGCGCGCCGGGCGACGGCGCCGGGCCGGCCGCCACGACCGCCGCGCCCGCCCCCGCGGCGTCCGCGCCCGTCCGGCTCGCGCCCGGCGACCGCACCCTCATCGGCCTGCTGCTCGTCGCCGGCTTCACCGTGATCCTCAACGAGACGGCCATGGGCGTGGCCCTGCCGGTCCTCATGCAGGAGATGGGCGTCACCGCGGCGACCGGCCAGTGGCTCACCACCGGCTTCATGCTCACGATGGCCGTCGTCATCCCGGCGACCGGCTGGATCATGAGCCGGTTCCGGCTGCGCCCGATCTTCGTCACCGCGATGTCGCTGTTCGTCGCGGGCACCGCGCTCGCCGCGGCCGCGCCCGGCTTCGGCGCGCTGCTCGCCGGACGCGTCGTGCAGGCGAGCGGCACCGCCGTCATGCTCCCGCTGCTCATGACGACCGCGCTCACCCTGGTCCCGCCGAGCATCCGCGGCCGCACCATGGGCACCATCTCGATCGTCATCTCGGTGGCCCCGGCCATCGGCCCGACGATCTCCGGCCTCGTGCTGTCCCAGCTGTCCTGGCGGTGGATCTTCCTCGTCATGCTGCCGATAGCGATCATCGCCCTCGCGCTCGGCGCGTGGAAGGTCCGGGACGTCACCGAGCCGACCGACCACCGCCTCGACGTGCTGTCCCTGCTGATGTCGGCCGTCGGCTTCGGCGCGCTGATCTTCGGCCTGTCCAGCATCGGCGAGTCCGCCGGCGGCCACACGGTCGTCGCGCCGTGGATCCCGATCGCGGTCGGCGTGCTCGCGCTCGCCGCGTTCGCGCTGCGCCAGATCCGGCTGCAGGGCACGCACGACGGCCCCCTGATGGACCTGCGGGTGTTCACCCGGCGCTCGTACACCGTGTCCGCGCTGGTGCTGATCGTCGGCTTCATGGCGATGTTCGGCGCCCTGATCGTGCTGCCGATCTTCCTGCAGGACGTCCTGGCGCTGGGGACGCTGGAGACCGGCCTGCTGCTGCTCCCCGGCGGCCTCGTGATGGGCGCGCTGTCCCCGCTGGTCGGCCGGCTGTTCGACCGGTTCGGGCCGCGCCCGCTGGTGACGCCGGGCGTGCTCGCGCTGAGCGTCGCCCTGTGGCTGCTGTCCACCCTGCACCCGGGCACCCCGGCGGGGGCGGTCGTCGCGGTGCACACCCTGCTCAGCATCGGGCTGGCGTTCATGATCACGCCGCTGTTCACGTCGGCGCTCGGCTCGCTGCCGCGCGACCTGTACGGGCACGGCAGCGCGATCGTGAACACCCTGCAGCAGCTCGCCGGCGCCGCGGGCACCGCCCTGTTCATCACGGTGCTGTCCACGACGACGGCCGCGCGGCTGGAGGCGGGCGCCGACGTGCTCACCGCCACCGCGGCGGGCGTGCGCGGGGCGTTCCTGTGGGGCGGCGTCGTGGCGCTGGTCGCGCTCGTCGCCTCGCTGCTGGTCCGGCGGCCGCCCGCCGACGCCGAGGCGCCGGTCGCGATGCACTGACGCGGCGCCGCCGACTCGACGGCCCGGGTCCCTCGCGCGGGGACCCGGGCCGTCGTCGTCCGGCTAGCGGTACCCGTCCCAGACGGGCGAGGGGTAGAGGACGCGCTCGAACTTCGCCCACTCGGTCCCCAGGTCGACCGCCGGGCGGCGGAACGACCGGATCTGCAGCCCGTCCATCGCCTCGATCGTCATCTCGACCAGGTCGCGCAGGCCGTCGAACGGGCCCACCTCGGGCGGCAGCCGCCACGAGAAGCCGCGGTAGAACCCCCAGACCTGGTCGGGCCGGTCGAGGAAGTACGGGTGCGCGGGGTGCTCGGGCGACGACGCCTCGACCCCGAGGACGGTGTACAGCCGCAGCAGCTCCGGGCGCGCCGCGTTGAAGGCGACGAGGAACCGGAAGTACCCCGGCATCGAGATCCCGTCCGGGTGCGTGGCGGCCGGGTCGCCGGTCGCCACGTAGTCGTCGGGCGTCCCGCGCCGGTCGTACAGCTGCGAGACGACCAGCTCCAGCAGGCCCTCCTTGGAGCCCACGTGGTGCAGCAGGCCCGCCTGGGTGAGCCCGACCTCCTGCGCCACGTCGGCGAGCGCCATGCCGGTGAACCCGTTCCGGGCGATCAGCCGGGTCGCGGCCTCGAGGATCTGCGCCTGGCGCTGCTCGGGGGTCAGGCGGACCCGGCGGCGCACCGCCGGCGGGTCCTGCTGCTGCGTCGTCACGTCTCCTGCTTCCGTCCGGGCGGTCCTCGCGCACGACCCTAGCCGTGCGCGAGGACCCCCTTGGTCGAGGTCAGGACTCCAGGACCACCAGGTCCCAGGCCGCGATCACCAGCTCGTCGCCCTCGGCTACCGCCGCGCCGTCCGCCAGCACCGAGCGGCCGGCCACCGGCGCCGCGACCGTCACCGGGTCTGCCGAGTAGTTGAGCAGGTAGGTGACCGTGTTCCCCGCGGCGTTCGTGCCGCGGCGCACCGACACCGTGCCGGCCAGGTCCTGCGCCCAGTCCGCGATCCCCGCGTCCCGGACCGCCAGCGTGAGCGCGGCGCGGAGCAGCTCCGGCGACGTCATGGTGCCCAGGTGCAAGGACGACCCGTCGCCGACCCGGTTCCGGGTGATCGCCGCGTACGGGCCCCACGCCGGGTGGTCGTACGACGCCAGCACCTCGGCGCCCCGCGGGTTCAGCAGCTCGAGGAACGCCTGCGCCCCGGCCGCCGCGCCCTCGGTCGCGCCCGGCACCGCGGCGAGGTCGCCGTGCAGCGCCAGGCCGACGCCGTCGCCGGGCACCGTGTACTGGTTGTAGGTCACGCCCGTGACCTCGGTGAGCCCGTGCGGCGCGGTGTCGTGCCACACCTGCACGTACTCGTCCGCGACGGCGGTGCGGAACGTCGTCACCAGGTGGCCGCCGCCGCGCACGTACGCGTCCAGCCGGTCGACCGTCGCCTGCGGGGCCGCGTAGAGCACCGGCGCCACGAGCAGGTCGTAGCGGGACAGGTCCTCGTCGTCGACCGACACGAAGTCGACCTCGACGTTCAGGTCGAACAGCGCGTCGTACACCCAGCGCAGCACGTCGTTGTAGCCGATCGACGAGCCGAACACGCCGTCGATGAACCCGACCTCGATCGTGAACCACTTCAGCGCGGTCAGCGCCTCGTTGCTCACCATGATCGCCGCGCGGTTGTGCTTGCGCAGGTGGATGAGCGACGAGCCGACCCGCTGCGCCTCGCGGCCGAAGACGCCGGCCTCCTCGTACGTCGGGTTGCTCTGCAGGTCGTGCGACAGCAGACCGCGCCAGTAGGTCTCGAAGGAGTGGTGGATCGAGTGCCAGTGCCAGTACATGAGGCCGTCGGCCCCGCTGGCCAGGTGGCTGTACGCCTGCAGCCGCAGCTGGCCGGGGTAGGGGAGCCAGCCGAGCTGGCCCTGCGCCTGCGTCTCCAGCACCAGGTAGTTCGCGCCGCCCTTGATCGAGCGGGTCATGTCGCCGCCGAACGCGATCTCCTTGCCCGTGAGCCGGGACTGGGTCGGGTGGTAGATGTCCACGCCCGCGATGTCGACGGTCGGCGCCGCCTTGAAGTGGTCGACGGCCGGCTGCAGGCCGTACGACCAGCCCGGCGTCCAGTCGAAGTCGAAGTTCTGCGTGACCCACTGGTCCTCCCGGGCGTACTCGCGCACGATCCCGGCCTGCCAGCCGAGGAACTCCTCGACCAGCCGGCGGCGGAACTTGTCGAACTCGGCGCCCAGCGACCCGTTGATCGTGCCGCGGACGTCCGGGAAGTCCTCCCAGGCGTCCACCCGGTTCGACCAGTAGTCCAGGCCGAACGCCGCGTTCAGGGCGTCCAGGTCGCCGCCGAACTCCTCGCGGAGGTACTTCACGAACCGGCGCTGCACCGCGGGGCCGGCGGTCTCGTGGTACTTGGTCTCGTTGTCGATCTGGAACCCGATGACGCCGGGGCGGTGCGCGGTGCGCTCCATGAGCCGCCGGATGACCCGCTCGGCGTGGAACAGGTACGTCGGGTTCGTGATGTCCATGATCTGCCGCGCGCCGTACCGGCCCTCGCCGGCCCGCGTGGTCGCGAGCACGTCCGGGTGCGACTGCACCAGCCACGCCGGCACCGCGTACGTCGGGGTCCCGACGATCACGTGGATCCCCGCCGCCTCGAACGCGTCCAGCGCGCGGTCGACGTGCGTGAAGTCGAAGACGCCGGGCTGCGGCTCGAGCGTGCTCCACGTCGACTCGGCGATGCGGACGACCGTGATGCCGGCCGCCTTCATCATCTCGACGTCCGTCTCGATCCGGTCCGTCGGCATGTACTCGTCGTAGTACGCCGCACCGAACAGGAGCTCGTCCACCGGTTCACCCTTCGTCGCGCGAAGCCGGGCACCTGCACGCGGCGCGGGGTCCGGCCGGTCCGCCGTCGGACCGGTCGCCACTCTACCTACCAGTTGGTAGGTAAGGCCAAGCGCGCTGGTGATGGGCGCGGAGCCCGGGGTCGGGGAGCGCCCCAGATGCCGGGGCGCCCGGCTCGGCAGAGGATCGAGATCCCGGCCGTGCAGCCACGTCGCGGCGGGCGCGGCCCACGAGGCCGCCCGGAGGAGGGAACCCAGCATGCGCGCAGTCGTCTACCGCGGTCCGCAGCAGGTCGAGGTCGTCGAGGTCCCCGACGCCCGGATCGAGCAGCCCACCGACGTGCTCGTCCGGATCACCACCACCAACATCTGCGGGTCCGACCTGCACATGTACGAGGGGCGTACCACCGTCGAGGAGGGCAAGGTCCTCGGCCACGAGAACATGGGCGTCGTCGAGGAGGTCGGGCCCGCCGTCACCCGCATCCAGGTCGGCGACCGGGTCAGCGTGCCGTTCAACATCGCGTGCGGCACCTGTCGCAACTGCCTGCAGGGCTGGACGTCGTTCTGCCTGCGCACCAACCCGATCGAGGGGATGGCGGGCGCGGCCTACGGCTACGCCAACATGGGCCCGTACGACGGCGGCCAGGCCGAGTACCTGCGCGTGCCCTACGGCGACGTCAACCTGCTCGAGCTCCCCCAGGGCACCGAGCACGAGAACGACTTCACGATGCTCTCCGACATCTTCCCGACCGGCTGGCACGGCACCGAGCTGGCCCGGATGCAGCCCGGCGACGACGTCGCGGTGTTCGGCGCCGGGCCCGTCGGGCTGATGGCCGCGCACAGCGCGCTGATCCGGGGCGCGTCGCGGGTGTTCGTCGTCGACAAGGAGCCTGACCGGCTGCGGCTCGCGGAGAGCATCGGCGCGATCGGCGTCGACTTCTCGGCCGGCGACCCGGTCGAGCAGATCATGGACGCGACGAAGGGCCGCGGCACCGACTGCGGCGTCGAGGCCGTCGGCTACCAGGCGCACGACCCGTCCGGGGACGAGCACCCCGAGCTGGTCCTCGACAACCTCGTCGCCACGGTGCGCGCGACCGGGGGCATCGGCGTGGTCGGCGTCTACATGCCCGAGGACCCGGGCGCCGCGGACGAGGGAGCGAAGCAGGGCCGGATCGGCTTCGACTACGGCACCTTCTTCACCAAGGGCCAGCACATGGGCACGGGCCAGGCGCCCGTCATGCGGTACAACCGCCAGCTGCGCGACCTGATCGTCGCCGGGCGGGCGACGCCGTCGTTCATCGTGTCCCACGAGCTGCCGCTCGACCAGGCCGCCGAGGGCTACCGCCGGTTCGACGACCGCGAGGACGGCTGGACCAAGGTGCTGCTGCGCCCCGGCCAGGCCGCCTGACCGGCGCATCCGGTCCCGCGGCCGGGGGTGCTGCCCGCCCGGGTGGCGCCCCCGACCGCGCGGGCGGACACTGACGCTCTGTGCAGCGCCGCGCAGCGCGCTCCCACCACGTCAGGACCGCACCATGGCCACCCGAGGGTCCGACGAGGTCGTGCGGGTCGACGCCGACGCCTCGTTGGACGCGCTGATCCACACCCTGACACGCCACGCCGCCCGCACGCTGGGCGTCGAGGCCTCCGCCTGCTCCGCCGCGACCGTCCGGGGCTGCGACCGGTGGCTGTCGGCCGCCTCCGTCGCGGTGGCCCGGTGCGACTCCGTGCAGGACCGGCACCGGCTCGGGCCGCGGTACCTGGTCCGGTCGACCGGGGCCCCGGTGACCGTCCCGGACGTCGCCGCCGACGACCGGTGGCCGGTGTGGAGCCACGCCTGCCGGGTGCAGGGCTTCCGCTCGGCGCTCGTCGTGCCGAGCACCTACGGGCACGTGACCGTGCACCTGTCCCTGTACTCGCCGGAGACGCCGGACTGGTCCGAGGTGACGCCGCGCGCGCTCGGGCTGGCGCACGGCATCGCGGCCGTCGTCGCCGCCCGGGACGAGATCATCGAGCTCGCGCAGACGATGGACGACCTGCTCGCCGGCAGCCGGTCGCGGGTCGTGCTCGACCGCGCGGTCGGGGTCGTCATGGCCCAGCGCGGCTGCGACGCGGCCGAGGCGCTCGCGTACCTCAAGTCCCTGTCCGGGGCCGGTGACGCGCGCGAGGTGGCGGCCGCGCTGGTCGCGGGGGCGATCGGGGTCGGTGGTCCGTCCGGGGGCCCCGGCCCGGGCGAGTTAGCGGCGGGCCTCGTCGGCCAGCGGGACGAGCCCGCGGCGCGCGGCGGGGCCGGGTCGGCCGCGGGGGAGCCGACCGTCGGCGGGCACGCCGTGGACGCTCCTGCGACCGGGCGCCCGGCGTCGGTCGGCTGACCGACCCCGGCGGGCTCGGTACAGTCCGGGCGTGCCCACCCCGCCCGACGACGCGACCGCGCCCCGCGCCCCCGTGCACCTCGACGGCGGCGACCTCGGCTGCGCCCGGCTCCTCGTGCTGCTGCGGGCCCGCGCCCGGGAGCTGCCGGGCGGCACCGTCGTGCACCTGACGACGTCGGACCCGGTGGCGCCGATCGACCTGCCGGCGTGGTGCCGGATGACCGGCCACCGCTACCTCGGGCCGGTGCCGGACGGGCCGCCTCCCGCGACCTACGCGATCGAGGTCGCCGCGGACGCGCGCCCCACGGACCCGGACCGCCCCTGGCACGTGGCCCCGGACGCCTGAGCCCTCAGTCCAGCCCCGCGGCCGCCTCGGCGTCCTCGATCCCGCGCAGCCAGTCGCGCTTACCCGCGCGCCAGCCCTCGTCGTCGGCCCCCAGCCGCCAGTAGCCGGAGATCGACAGGTCGGTCTTGCCGAGCCCGCGCTCGACGCGCAGGTAGCGCCGCAGCTCCCGCACCGACCCGGCCTCGCCGTGCACGAACGCGTGCACCCGGCCGACCGGCCACGGCAGGGCGCGGACGGCCTCGACGAGCCGCGCGCCGGGCGCGGCGTCGCCGGTGTGCACCCAGTGCAGGGCGATGCCGTCGGGGACGTGCAGGGCCTGCTGCTCGGCCTGGTCGTGCACCTCGAGGACCGCGTGCCCGGAGGCTGCGCCCCCGAGGCGCTCGAGCGCGACGGCGATCGCGGGCAGCGCCGAGGCGTCGCCGGCGAGCAGGTGGTGGTCGGCGGTGAGGTCGGGGGAGTAGCCGCCGCCCGGGCCCACCACGACGACCTCGTCGCCGGGTGCGGCGGTGGCGGCCCAGGGGCCGGCGATGCCGTCGGCGCCGTGCACGACCAGGTCGATCGTCAGGGTGAGCTCGAGGTCGTCGAACCCGCGGACGGTGTAGGTGCGCATCCGGGGCTGGTGCTCCGGCGGCAGGGCCGCCCGGGCGGCCTCCATGTCGACGCGGCCGTCGGGGGTGGTCCAGGCGGCGAGCACGTCGGCGCCCGAGGTGGTCGCGCCGACGCCCGGCAGGAACACCAGCTTGACGTAGGAGTCCGCGTGCGGGGACGGCGCGAAGCCGGCGACGCCGGGGCCGCCGAGGGTGATCCGGACCATCGCCGGGCTGAGGTGCTCGGCGCGCACGACGGTGGCGCGCAGGGCGGTCCGCGGCGGGCGGCGCGGGGTGGTCACGGGCTCGGTCGAGGTCACGCGGGGAGCACCTTCCAGTGGTTCGAGGTGCCGGACGGGTCGGCGTGCGGGGACGTGCGGCCCGGGGGCGTGGCCGGCGCGTCGGGTCGAGCGTAGGTGGTCGGCAGCGGCGCGTCACGCGGGGGCGGGGCGCGTCTCACCGGCTGCCGTGCGCGCGTCCCCAGGTGTCGACGTCGGCGTTGAGCCGGGTGAGCAGCCGCGCGAGGTCGGCCCGGTCGTCGGCGGACCAGTGGTCGAGGACCTCGCCGTACAGCCGCGCGCGGACGTCGCGGGTGCGCTCCAGCCCCGCGAGCCCCTCCTCGGTGGGCCGGACGAGCGTGACCCGCCCGTCGCTGGCGTCGGCGGCGCGCACGACCTGGCCGGCCTGCTCCATCGCGAGCACCTGCCGGGTGACGGTGGACGGGTCGAGCCGCAGGGCGTCCGCGATGGCGTTCACACTCGTGGGCCCCTCCTCCGCGAGGACGCCCAGGACGAGGTACGCGGAGCGCTCGATCTCCCCGCGGGCGCGGGCGCCGGCGCGGCGGGTCCGGTCGGACAGCCGCAGCAGCATGGCCACCTGGGCCTCGATCGTGCGCAGGGAGTCGTCCGGCTGCATGGTCACCTCGTCCTCGGGTCGGCCCGGGCAGTCTGCCACGTCCCGCCGGGCGATAAGGCTGTATAGTACAGACATACCCGACGACGACTTCCTGAGGACGCGCATGCCCAGTCGGCACCCCGAACCGAACAAGACCGCCATCTTCGCCACGGCCCTGACCGCGTTCTTCGCGATCGCCGGCATCGCCGTGGTCGACCCGATCCTCCCGGTGATCGGCGAGGAGATCGGCGCCTCCACCTGGCAGATCGAGCTGCTGTTCACCGCGTACCTGGTCGTGATGGCGGTGGGCATGATCCCCGCGGTCATCGCGACCGGCCGGTACGGCTACCGCAAGGTGCTCGCGACCGGCGTCACGGTCGTCGCGGCGGCCGCGGTGCTCGCCGCCCTGTCCGGCAACATCCTCGAGCTCGCCGTGCTCCGCGGCCTGTGGGGCCTGGGCAACGCGATGTTCTTCGCGACCGCGATGGTGCTGCTGGTCGCGCTGGCCACCGACCGCGAGTGGGTGGTCGAGCTGTTCGAGACCTGCGTCGGCCTCGGCTTCGCGGTCGGCCCGCTGATCGGTGGCCTGCTCGGCCAGATCTCCTGGCGGGTGCCGTTCGCCGCGTGCGGCGTGTTCATGCTGATCGCGCTGGGCATGTCGATCACCCGGCTCCGCGACCCGCAGGACCCGCCGACCGCGCTGACCCTGCGCGACGTGTGGCAGCCGTTCCGCCGCCCGGCGTTCCGCACGCTCTGCGTCGTCACCGCCGCGTACAACTTCGTGTTCTTCGTGGTGCTCGGCTACACCCCGGTGTTCCTCGGCCTGGACGTGATCCCGCTCGGCCTGGTGTTCACCGCGTGGGGCATCGGCCTGGCGGTCGGCATCCTGGTGGTCGGCCACCGGCTCGCGCACCGGATCGGCGCGGTGGCGACGGTCGGCGTGGCGATCGGCGGCCTGCTGGTCGCGCTCGTGCTGCTCGCCACGAGCGCCGGGACCGCCGAGTCGGTCGTGGTGCTGGTGCTGGCCGGCGTCTGCATGGGCATCGCGAACGCGAACCTCACCGACCTGGCGCTCGGGCTCGGCGGTGCGGAGCGCCGCACCACGACCGCGGCGTTCAACCTGGTCCGCTGGGGCTTCGCGGCCCCCGCGCCGGTGATCGCCGGCCTGCTGCACCCGGTCAGCGCGACGGCCCCGTACTGGGTGGGCGCGGCGGTGCTGCTGATCGGCGTGGTGGCGTTCGCCTGGAAGGGCCGCGCGATGGCCGCGGCCGTCGGCGAGCGGCTGACCTTCCGGCAGTGGGACCGCGCGGCGCGCGCCGTCGAGGGCGCGCCCGAGGAGGCGCTGGGCGAGGCCTGAGCCCCGCCGGTGCCGCAGCGGTGGGCCGGTGAGGGAACCAGCCGGCCGGCCCACCCGTTCACCCCACGACCGCGCGCACGGCCACGACGGCCGGGCTGCGCGGTCGTGCCGTGCCCGGACCGCCCCCGCGGACCCGAGCGCGCACGTCAGCCCTGAGACCGGCCCGCCCCGGCCGCACCCCCCGTGGAGCACGCATGTCCCGCCTGACCCGGCTCTCCCTCGCCAACCGCGCGGTGATCGCCCTGATCACCGCCGCGATCGCGGTGTTCGGCCTGGTGAGCCTCGGCTCGCTGAAGCAGGAGCTCATCCCGTCGCTGCAGATCCCGACGGTGGCGGTCGTGGCCGTGTCGCCCGGGTCCTCGCCCGACCTGGTCGAGCAGCAGGTGACCGAGCCGGTCGAGGCGGCGCTCGCGGGCGTCGCGGGGGTCGAGGAGATCTCGTCGACCGCGTCGTCCGGGATCTCCACGACGACGGTGATGCTCGAGTACGGCACCGACACCGGCGACGCGGCCCAGGACGTGCAGCGCGCGCTGTCCGCCGCGTCGTCCTCGCTGCCGGACGGCGTGGACCCCCAGGTGATCACGGGGTCGATCGACGACCTGCCGGTGGTGCAGCTCGCGGTGAGCGGCGGGGCGGCGGCCGGCGACGGCGCGGACCTCGACCCGGCGTTCGTGGCCACGCTCAACGACCAGGTGCTGCCGCGGCTGCAGGAGGTCGAGGGCGTCCGGGGCGTCACGCTGACCGGCACGGCCCAGCAGCTGGTGACCGTGGACCTGGACCTGGCGGCGGCCACGGCGGCGGGCGTCTCCCCGGCCGCGGTCACCACGCTGCTGCAGGACTACGGCGTGGCGCTGCCCGCGGGCACGGTCGACGAGGGGGACCGCACGCTCCAGGTGCAGGTCGGCGCACCGCTGACCTCGGTGGACGAGCTGCGCGCGCTGCCGCTGGCCACGCCGGCCGGCGGGACGGTCGCGCTGGGCGACGTCGCGACGGTCGCGGAGGGCACCGAGGAGCCGACGTCGTACTCGCGGCTGGACGGCAGCCCTGCGCTCGGCATCGCGATCACGAAGACGCCGGACGGCAACACGGTCGAGGTGTCGCACGGCGTGACCGAGGCGCTGGACGACCTGTCCGGCGTGCTCGGCGAGGGCCAGGTCGCCGTCGTGTTCGACCAGGCGCCGTTCATCGAGGAGTCGATCCACGGCCTCGCGACGGAGGGCGGCCTCGGCCTGCTGTTCGCCGTGGTGGTGATCCTGGTGTTCCTGGCCTCGGTCGCCTCGACGCTGGTGTCGGCCATCTCGATCCCGCTGTCCCTGCTGGTGACGTTCATCGGCCTGCAGGTCAGCGGCTACTCGCTCAACATCCTCACGCTCGGCGCGATGACGGTGGCGATCGGCCGCGTGGTCGACGACTCGATCGTGGTCATCGAGAACATCAAGCGGCACCTGTCCTACGGCGAGCGGAAGCAGACCGCCATCCTCACAGCGGTCCGCGAGGTCGCCGACGCCATCACCGCCTCGACGATCACGACGGTCGCGGTCTTCCTGCCGATCGGCCTGGTCGGCGGCATGGTCGGCGAGCTGTTCCGGCCATTCGCCCTGACCGTGGCGATCGCGATGACGGCCTCGCTGCTGGTCGCGCTCACGATCGTCCCGGTGCTGGCGTACTGGTTCCTCCGCCCGGCGAAGGGCGGCGCCGCCGACCGCGAGGCGGTCGAGGAGCGCGAGCGGAACGGCCGGATGCAGCGCGGCTACCTGGCGACGCTCCGCACGGCGGTCGCGCACCCGGTGTGGACGATCGGGCTCGCGGTGGCGGTGTTCGGCGGCACCCTGGCGCTGGTGCCGCGGCTGGAGACGAACTTCCTCGACTCGACCGGCCAGGACACCGTCTCGGTGACGCAGGCGTTCCCGGCGGGGACCTCGCTCGCGGCCCAGGACGACGCGGCGCGCGACGTGGAGCAGCAGCTCGGCGACCTGGCCGGCGTGGCGACGGTGCAGACGACGGTCGGCTCCGCCGGCGGCGCCGCGGCGTTCTTCGGCGGTGGCGGCGCGCCCTCGGCGGGCTACGCCCTGACCCTCGACGCGGACGCGGACCCCGAGCAGGTGCAGGACGCGATCCGTTCGGACGTCGCCGCGGCCGACGGCACCGAGCTGACGGTGGCCGGCGGCGACGCCGCGTACGGCAGCTCGACGGTCGACGTGGTGGTCCAGGCGGCCGACACCGGCACGCTCGCGGACCTCGCGGCGCAGGTCGAGGACGTGGTGCGCGGCACCGAGGGCACGGCGGACGTGACGAACGACCTCGCCGCCGAGCAGCCGACGGTGCGGGTGGACGTGGACCGCGCGGCGGTCGCTGCCGCCGGGCTCACCGAGACCCAGGTGGCCGGCACGCTCGCCGGGATGCTCAGCCCGCAGGCCGTCGGGCAGGTCGACCTCGGCACCGGCCCGGTCGACGTGGTGGTCCGCACGGGCACGGCGCCGGCGACGGTCGACGAGCTGCGCGCGCTGGTGCTGCCGTCGGCCGCGGGCGTCGTCCCGCTGTCCGCGGTGGCGACGGTCGACGTGGTGGACGTGCCGACGTCGGTGACCCGGATCGACGGGCAGCGCGCCGCGACGGTGTCGGCGACGCCCGCGGGCCAGGACCTCGGCACGCTGACCGCGGCGCTGCAGACCGCGGTCGACGGGATCGACGTGCCGGACGGGGCGTCGGTGACGATCGGCGGCGTGTCGGCGGACCAGGCCGACGCGTTCGCCGACCTCGGGCTCGCGCTGCTGATCGCGATCGCCATCGTCTACGTGGTGATGGTGGCGACGTTCCGGTCGCTGCGGCAGCCGGTCGTGCTGCTGGTGTCCGTGCCGTTCGCCGCCACCGGCGCGCTGCTCGGCCTGCTCGCGACGTCGACCGCGCTCGGCGTGCCGGCGCTGATCGGCGTGCTCATGCTGATCGGCGTCGTGGTGACGAACGCGATCGTGCTGATCGACCTGGTCAACCAGTACCGCCGCGACGGGCTCGGCCTGGACGAGGCCGTGGTGGAGGGCGCGCGGCACCGGCTGCGGCCGATCGTCATGACCGCCGCGGCGACGATCTTCGCGCTCACGCCGATGGCGTTCGGGCTGACCGGCGGCGGCGTGTTCATCTCGCGCCCGCTGGCGATCGTGGTCATCGGCGGCCTGCTCAGCTCGACGGTGCTGACCCTGGTGCTCGTGCCGGTGCTGTACACGCTGACCGAGCGGCGCGGGGAGCGGAAGCGGCTCACGCGCGTGGAGGCGGAGGCGGCCGCCGGCGAGCGCCGCGCCCCCGGCGACGGAGGCGTCCCGGAGCAGGGCGGCCGGCACGCGGTCGCGCCCGCGGGGGCGTCAGCGCCCGACGAGGCCTGACTCGTAGGCGAACACCACCGCCTGCACCCGGTCCCGCACCCCGAGCTTCGCGAGGATCCGCCCCACGTGGGTCTTCACGGTGGCCTCGGACAGGAACAGCCGCTCGGCGACCTCGGCGTTGGACAGCCCCTCGGCGACGGCGAGCAGCACCTCGCGCTCGCGCTGGGTGAGGTCGTCCGCCCGGGCGTCGCCGCGCGGCGCGGCGGCGGCCTGCTCGCCCGGCAGCTCCTCGGCGAACAGCTCGAGCATCCGCCGGGTCACCCGCGGGGAGACGACGGCGTCGCCGGTGGCGACGGCGCGGATGGCGGCCGTGAGCTCGGCGGGGCGGGCGTCCTTGAGCAGGAAGCCGCTCGCGCCCGCGCGCAGGGCGGCGAACGCGTACTCGTCCAGGTCGAACGTGGTGAGGATGAGCACCCGGGACCGGGAGCCGGCGGCGACGATCCGCTCGGTGGCCTCGATCCCGTTGGTGCCGGGCATCCGGACGTCCATCAGCACGACGTCGGGGTCGAGCGCGGCGATCTGCCGCAGCGCCTCGGCGCCGTCGCCCGCCTCGCCGACGACCGTCAGGTCGTCCTCGTCGTCGAGCACGAGGCGGAAGCCCATGCGCAGCAGGGGCTGGTCGTCCACCAGCAGGACGCGGATCGGCGCGGCGGCCGCGCCGTCCTCGGTCGTGGTCACGCGGGCTCCTCGGTCGGGGCGGGTCGAGCGGGTGCGCCGGACGGCGCGGGCGGGGCGGGCGTGGCCGGAGGTGCCGGCGTGGCGAGGTCGTCGGTGCGGAGCTCGACGTGCACCCGCCACCCCGTCCGGTACGGCCCGGCGGCCACGGAGCCACGGTAGACCGCGGCGCGCTCGCGCATGCCGACCAGCCCGCGGCCGCCGCGCGCCGCCGGCGTCGGCGGGACCGCGACCGCGACCCCCTCGGCGTCGGTGCGGGCGGCGAGCGGGTCGTCGCGGCGGTCGGCCAGCCGCTCGCCCAGGCGGCTCAGCCGGCCGGGCTCGGACGCCACGTCGGCCACCGGGTCGGCGACGCCGCCGTCGTCGACGACCTCGATGCCCACCCGCCCGGCGCCGTGCCGGACCAGGACGTCCACCCGGGCGCCGCCGCCGGCGTGCCGCAGGGCGTTGGTCAGGGACTCCTGCACAACGCGGTAGACCGTCAGCGCGAGGGCGGCGTCGCCCGGCAGGGCGGGTCCGGCGGTGGTCAGGTGCACGGTGAGCCCGGCCGCGCGGAACTGCTGGACCAGCGACTCCAGGTCCTGCGAGCCCGGCTGCGGCTCGAGCGGGACGTCCGCCCCGCGCAGCACGCCGAGCATCCGGCGCATGTCGGCGAGCGCCGTGCGCCCGGTCTCGGACAGCAGGTCCAGCGCGGCGACGGCGTCGTCGGGGGACCGACGGACGGCGACCCGTGCGCCGTCCGACAGGGCGATCATCACCGTCAGGCCGTGCGCGACCACGTCGTGCATCTCGCGGGCGATCCGGGTCTGCTCGGCCGCGGCGGCCAGCTTCGCGTGCTGCTCGCCGGCGTCCACGAGCTGCTGGTGCCGCTCGACCAGCGCGCGGGTGTGCAGGCGGCGGCTGCGGACGTTGGCGCCGACCGCCAGGGCGACGAGCCCCGCGACCAGGATCGAGCCGATGTCGACGTTCAGCCGCGCACCGTCCGCGCGGAGCACCGCACCCCAGAGCAGGAAGGCGCCGAGCACGGTCAGCGTCGTGCCGCCCAGCAGCAGCCAGCCCTGGCGCTGCGGCCGGGTCGCGGCGACCACGTACAGGGCGAGGGCGAACGCGACGTCGCACGCGCCCACCGACCCGGTGAGCAGGACCTGGAGCACCGCCGCCACGCCGAGCGCCAGGGTCACGCGGACCGGCCAGCGCCGGCGGAACCAGAGCGCGACGAGCGCCAGCGTCGTCAGGGCGACGGACAGGCCGGCCACCGCGCCGGACAGGACGACCTTGTCCTCGGCGAACCCGACGTTCGGGCCCGCGCTCTCGACGGCCGGCCCCACGGACGAGATCGCCGACAGGGCGAACAGCGCGCACACCAGGACGTCCGACGCCCGCGGGTGCACGGCGAAGAACCGGCGCACGCGGCCGAGCCGCCGCGCGTCCAGCTCGGTGAACGCGGCGGGGGCGGGATCCGGGGTGCTCAGCGGGTCCTCCGGGGAAGAGGGGCGGACGGGTGGCGGGACGGCGGTGGCCCCGCCCCGGGTTCGGGACGGGGCCACCCTAGGCGTGCGGCGCGGGTCAGGCGTCGCGGCGGCGGAGCAGGACCGCGGCGGCGGCCAGGAGGACGACGCCCCAGGCCACGAGGACGCCGTAGCCCTCCCAGGGGCCGAGCACGGCGTCCGGGTTGTCGGTGAACACCAGCTGCGACCCGGCCGACATGGGCAGGTACGGGCTGATCTTCTCGAAGAAGGTCCACGGCACCAGCGCGAACACGCTCTCGACGACCAGGAGCAGGCCGAGCACCGCGGCGAGCGCACCGGCGGAGTGCCGCAGCAGGGCGCCGATCGCGTAGGCCAGCAGGGCGATGGCCGCGAGGTACAGCGGGGCGCCGAGCAAGATGCGCTGGTTCATCTCCAGCCCGAGGTCCACGCGGTGCGCCTCGCCCAGAACGGGGTAGGTGACCGCCCAGGACACCAGGGTCGCGACGACGCCGGTGACGAACGCGACTACGATCACGACCAGGCCCTTCGCCAGCAGCGCCGGCGTGCGGGTCGGGGACGTCGACAGCGTGCTGCGGATCATGCCGGTGGAGTACTCGCCGGTGATCGCCAGGACGGCGAGCACGCAGATCGCGAGCTGGGCGAACTGCAGGCCGCCGACGATGTCGGCCGCGGTGATCGTGTAGTCGATCCCGCCCTCGCCGAACTCCTGCGTCCCGAAGTAGGCGATCAGCCAGGCGATGCCGGCCTGGGCGACGACGGTGATCGGCAGCACCCACCAGGTGGAGCGCAGCGACCACAGCTTGATCCACTCGGACCACAGCAGGCGGCCGAAGGTGACCCGGGCGTCGCTGGTCGGACGGGCGGCCGCGCGGGTCGCGGGGACGGTTGCGGTGGCGCTCATCGCCGGGCCTCCTGAGGGGTGGGGGCGGGCTGCCCCGGCTGGACGGTGGTGCCCGCGCCGGTGGGCGCGGAGTGGTACTCGACGTCGTCGGCGGTCAGCGACATGTACGCCGCCTCCAGGGACGCGGCCACGGGCGTGAGCTCGTGCAGCACGACGCCGTCGCGGGCGGCGAGCTCGCCGACGGCCTCGGCGGTCGCGCCGGTGATCTCGATCAGCCCGGCCTCGACCGAGGTGACGGTGGTGTCCGGTCCCTGGAGCAGCTCGGCCAGGCGGCTCGCCTGGGGGCTGCGCACGCGGACCCGGGTGCCCGAGGCACCCGCGACGATGTCCGCGACGGGAGCGTCCGCGATGATCCGGCCGCGACCGATCACGAGGATGTGGTCCGCCGTCAGCGCCATCTCGCTCATCAGGTGCGAGGACAGGAACACCGTCCGCCCCTCGGAGGCCAGGTGCTTGACCAGGTTGCGCACCCACAGCACGCCCTCGGGGTCCAGGCCGTTGACCGGCTCGTCGAGGATCAGCGTGCGCGGGTCGCCGAGCAGAGCCGCGGCGATGCCGAGCCGCTGGCCCATGCCGAGGGAGAAGCCGCCGACGCGCTTGCCCGCGACGGCTTGCAGGCCGGTCATCTCGATGACCTCGTCGACCCGCTTTCGGCCGATGCCGTGCGTGGCGGCGACGGCGCGCAGGTGGTTGGTCGCGGAGCGGCCGGAGTGCACCGCCTTCGCGTCCAGCAGCGCACCGACCTCCGTCAGCGGCGACTTCAGCCGCGCGTACGGGCGGCCGTTGACGGTGACGGTGCCGGACGTGGGCCGGTCGAGGCCCATGATCATCCGCATCGTGGTCGACTTGCCGGCTCCGTTCGGGCCGAGGAAGCCGGTGACCTTGCCGGGCTGGACGGTGAAGTCGATGCCGGCGACGGCGGTCTTCTGGCCGTACCTCTTGGTCAGTCCTCTTGCCTCGATCATGGTGTCCTCACAGGGGTGTTCTCCGGGTACGGCACGAACCTACGGATCCGCGCCGCGTCGCGGAACGTCCGTGGGGCCGATCCTCCGGGGCGGCCGGCTCGCCCCCACGGCCGACGCCCTCCGCCGTGGGGATGACCCCGGGGCCCGCGGGGTCGGCCGCCGGGATGGTCCTGGGTCCGTGCGTGGCCCGGGGAACTTCCGTGGGGGTCGCGGCGTTCTAGGGTCAGTGCCACTGCCGGCTCGATCGCGAACCGACCCTGGAGGACCGATGACCAACCCGGTGTTCAACAACAGCGCCGTCTTCGGCGACCCGCGCGCCCGCGGGAACCGCGGACGTGCGCAGCAGACCGCGGCGCGACCCGGCGCGTACGGCGCCACCGCCACCGGGCCGGTGGTCGAGGCGCAGTCGCTGGAGCAGATGTACGGCGCGCCCGCCGCGACCACCCGCGACACGGGCCGGCTGACCTACGACGACGTCATCATCAAGACGGGCGGGCTGCTCGCGCTGCTCGTCGTCGTCGCGGCCGCCACCTGGAACGTCGCGCCCGGCCTGTGGCCGATCGGCGCGGTCGTCGGCCTGGTGCTCGGCCTGGTGAACGCGTTCAAGAAGAACCCGAGCCCGCTGCTGATCACGCTGTACACCGTGGCGCAGGGCGTGTTCCTCGGCGGCATCAGCCTGGCGTTCCAGAACATGACCTTCGACGGGCAGTCGGTGCAGCCGATCGTGCTGCAGGCCGTCATCGCCACGTTCGCGACGTTCGGCGCGGCGCTGTTCCTGTTCAAGTCCGGCCGGGTCCGCGTCACCCCGAAGTTCACGCGCTGGCTGCTCATCGCGATGGTCGGCTACCTCGCCTACTCGCTGGTCAACGTCGTGATGATGTTCTTCGTGTCGAGCGACGGCTTCGGCCCGCTCCGCAGCGGTGCGATCGGGGTCGTCGCCGGCCTGTTCGCGGTCGGTCTCGCGGCCGCGAGCCTGATCATGGACTTCGACGCGATCAAGCGCGGCGTCGAGCAGGGCGCCCCGGCCAAGATGGCCTGGTCGGCCGCGTTCGGCCTCATCGTCACGCTGGTCTGGCTGTACCTGGAGATCCTGCGGATCCTCGCGATCCTCCGCGGCGGCGACTGACCCGCACCCGCACCGCACGACGGCCCGCGTCCCCGGGAGGGGGCGCGGGCCGTCGTCGTCCCGGGCGCGCGCGGTCAGCCCGCGTCCGCCAGCAGGTCCGCCAGCGCCGCCTCGGCACCGCGGCGCAGGATCGACCCGGCGTGCCCGGCCACCTCGTCCGCGAGGCGCCCCAGCCGCGGGTCGTCGGCGGGCAGCATCCCGGCGGCGACCACCACCCCGCGGACCCACCCGGCCAGGTCGCCGTCGTCGCAGGCCCGCGCGAGCGCGAGGGGTCCCGGGTCGTCGGCGGGCTCGAACCCCGCGGGCCCGAGCCGCCCGGAGTCGAGCACCAGGAGCGCGGCGAGCGCGAACGCCGTCGCGGGCGCCTCCCGGCCGTCCTGCCACGCCTCCAGCAGCACGGGCAGGTTCCGCGCGCGGTACTTCGCGAGCGCGTTGAGCGCGATGTCGGCGAGCCGGTGGTGCAGGAACGGGTTGGTGAACCGCTCGCGGATCGTCGCGGCGAACCGGCGCAGCGCCTCGGGGTCCTCGGCGAGCGACGGCAGGACCTCGCGGTCCAGCAGCAGGTCGAGGTAGCGCGCGACGTCCGCCCGCGCCACCGTCTCCCGCACGCCGTCCTCCCCGAGCAGCAGCCCGAGCGGGCTCAGCGCCGTGTGCATCCCGTTGAGCACCCGCACCTTGCGGTCCCGGTACGGCCGGACGTCGGGCAGGAACTCGACGGGCTGGCCGGCACGGTCCAGCGGCAGCACCTCGCGCAGCGCCGGGTCGCCGCCGACGGCCCACACGCCGTAGAGCTCGCCCTTGACCACGAGCCGGTCGGCGTACCCGATCTGCCGGTGCACGTCGTCGATCTCGTCACGCGGGTAGCCGGGCACGATCCGGTCGACCAGGGTGTCGTGGAACGTGCAGGCCTGCTCGACCCAGGCGACGAACGCGTCGGGCAGGCCGTTCGCCGCCGCGTGCGCGAGCACGTACCGCCGCAGGGTGCTCGCGTTGTCCTCGATCAGCTCGCAGCACACCACGTGCAGGCCCGCGGCCGGGTCGCCGCCGAAGTGCCGGAACCGGTCCAGCAGGAGCGCGGTGACCTTGGCGGGGAAGGACGCGGGCGGGGTGGCTCCGAGGTCGTCGCCCTCGACCCAGGCGATGCCCGCCTCGGTCGTGTTCGACACCAGGACCCGCAGCGACGGCTCCAGGTAGGTCGCGCGGTAGGCGGCGAACTCCTCGTGGGCCCGCACGACGCGCTGGATCGCGGTGACCCGGGTGACCTGCCGGACGGGCTCGCCGGCGCGGACGCCCTCGAGCAGCACGTGGTAGATCCCGTCCTGCTCGCGGAGCAGGTCGAGCGCGCGGTCCGGGCCGGGCGTGGCGTGCACGACCGCGACGCCGTGCCGGGTGACGCCGGCGTCGTTGGCGCCCTGGACCATCTGGTCGACGAAGGCGCGCAGGAAGTTGCCGGCGCCGAACTGCAGCACGGTGAGCGGCAGCTCGTCCCGGGGCACGGTCGCCGCGTCGGGCACGGGGAGCCCGGCGGGGTCGGCGGGCCCGGCGGGGTCGGGGAGCGTGGCGGGGTCGGGGAGCCCGGCCGGGCCGGGCGGGGACGTCGTGGTCATGAGGCCTCGTAGGCGCGCAGGGGCAGGTGGTAGGCGAGGTCGGCCGCGGTGTCGACCGCCTCGTCGAGGTCGAGCCGGTGCTCGACGACGAGCCGGGCCAGGTACCCGGCGTCGACGCGGCGGGCGAGGTCGTGCCGGGCCGGGATCGACACGAACGCGCGGGTGTCGTCGACGAACCCCGAGGTGTTCGCGAACCCGGCGGTCTCGGTCACGGCCTCCCGGAACCGGCGCATGGCGTCGGGGGCGTCGAGGAACCACCACGGCGCCCCGAGCCGGACGGACGGGTAGACGCCGGCCAGCGGGGCGAGCTCGCGGGAGAACGCGGACTCGTCGGTCGTGAACAGGATGGTCCGGAACCCGGGGTGCCGGCCGAACGCCGCCAGCAGCGGGCGCAGGGCGCGGGTCCACTCCGTCGCGACCGGGATGTCGTACCCCTTGTCGGGGCCGAACGCCGCGGCCACCGCGGGGTCGTGGTCCCGGAGCACGCCCGGGTGCAGCTGCAGCACCAGGCCGTCCTCGGCGGCCATCGCCGCCATCTGGAACAGCATGTGGCCCGCGAACGCGTCGGCGTCCGCGGCCGTCACCTCCCCGCGCACCGCCGCCGCGAACACCCGCTCCGCCTCGGCGTCCGTCATCGGGGTGGTGCGCGTGCCGAGCAGCCCGTGGTCGGAGGCCCGGGCGCCGGCGGCCTTGAACCGCGCGCGCTGCACCCGCAGCGCCTCCCGGTACCCGGCGTACGACCCGACGTCCGTGCCGGCCGCCTCGCCCAGCCGCTCCAGGTCGGCGCGCCAGCCCGGGCGGTCGACGGCGAGCAGGGCGTCCGGCCGGAACGTCGGGACGACGCGGTCGCCGAGACCGTCGGCGGCGAGCCGGGCGTGCGCGTCCAGGGTCGACCACGCCGGGTCGGTGGTGCTGATCACCTCGATGCCGAACCGGTCGAGCAGCGCCCGCGGCCGGAACGCCGGGTCGTCGATCGCCGCCTGCACCTGGTCGTAGAGCGCGTCGGCGGTCGCGGCGCTCGGCCGCTCGGTGACACCGAAGACCTCGACCAGCTCGGTCTCCAGCCAGAACCGGGTCGGGGTGCCGCGGAACAGCGGCCACCCGGCGCAGAACCGCCGCCAGACCTCCCGCGGGTCGGTCTCGGCGACGACGCCCGCGTCCGCGGCCACCGGGGCGACGCCGAGATCCTCGATGCCGGCCCCCTGCGAGGCGAGCATCCGGACCAGGTAGTGGTCCGGGACCACCAGCAGCTGGGCCGGGTCGGGGAACGGCGCGTCGTCGGCGAACCACTCGACGGGCACGTGTCCGTGCATGGCGACCAGCGGCAGGTCGCGGGTGGCGCGGTAGATCTCCCGGGCGACCGGCCGGGTGACCGGGTCGGCGGGCAGCGCGCGGTCGGGGTGCAGGGTCCAGGCGCCCTCGGGACGGGCCGGGGCGGTCACCGGGCCGCCCCGAGGCCGTGCCGGCGGTCCATCTCGACGGCGGCGAGCAGGAAGGGCCCGACCCCCTTGTGGTCGTTCGTCACGACGGGCTCGCTCATGTAGTAGGCGTAGGAGCCGTCGCGGTACGGCTGTCCGCCGAGGCCCGCGACCTGGCACATCCGGTGCACGTTGACCCAGCCCCGCGCGTCGACGGACAGGAACTGCTCGGTGGCGTGCGCCCAGCCGGACTCCAGCGCCTGCTCCCAGCGGTCGCCCGCCAGGTACCCGAGGCGCAGCGCCTTGGCGATCGCGGCGAGGACCATGAACGAGCCCGAGGACTCCAGGTAGTTCAGCGGCCGGTCGCCCTGGTCGGGGATCTGGTACCAGAGGCCGGTGCGCGGGTCCCGGACCCGCAGCAGGGCGGTGAGCACGTCCTCGAGCTGGTCCCGGATGCGCGCGCGGCCGGGGTGCTCGGCGGGCAGGTGATCGAGCACGTCGGCCATCGCCATGACGAACCAGCCGAGCGCGCGCAGCCACACGTGCGGCGAGCGCCCGGTGCCCGGGTCGGCCCAGCCCATCCGGCGGGACTCGTCGCAGGCGTGCCGGCACAGCCCGGACGGGCCCTCCACGGTGAGGTCGTACGCGGTGGTGAACTGCAGCACCACGTCGTCCAGGAGGTCGGTCCGGTCGGCCAGAACGCAGTAGCGGGCGTAGAAGACCGAGCCCATGTAGAGGCCGTCGAGCCAGACCTGGTCGGGGTAGATCTGCTTGTGCCAGAACGTCCCGGCGCGCAGCCGCGGCTGGCGGAGCAGCTGCTGGAACAGCCGGTCCGCGGCGAGGCGGTACCGCCGCTCGCCGGTCTCCGCGAGCAGGCCCAGGACGGCCTTGCCGTTGTTCACGTGGTCGAGGTTGTACTCGGCGCGCGCGTACCCGAGGATCGAGCCGTCCTCCCGCACGAAGTGGTCGAGGTTCCGCCGGATGTACGCGGCGTACCGAGGGTCGCCGGTCAGGGCGTGCACGGCGCGGACGCCGTCGAGCACCAGCCCGTCCTCGTACTCCCAGCGGTCGCGGAGGTTCACCAGCGGCTCGCGGGCGAGCAGCGTGTCGGCGCCGAGCACCGCCCAGCGGGTGCGTGCGGTGCCGTAGCTGCGGCCGGTCGGCGCGTCCGGGGTCGTCTGCGTGGTCATCGCGTCCCCCGCTCAGGCCAGCGCGGCCGGCGGCACGGCGTCCATGTCGTCGAAGGCCTGGTTCTCCCCGGCCATCGCCCACACGAACGAGTACGCCGCGGTGCCGACGCCCGCGTGGATCGACCAGGACGGCGAGATCACGGCCTGCCCGTCGGCGACGACGAGGTGCCGCGTCTCCTCGGGCCGGCCGAGCAGGTGGATCACCCGGGCGTCCTCGGGGAGGTCGACGTACAGGTAGCACTCGGTGCGCCGGTCGTGGGTGTGCGCCGGCATGGTGTTCCACATCGAGCCCGGGTGCAGCGTCGTGACGCCCATCATCACCTGGCAGGTGCGCACGCCGTCCGGGTGCAGGTACTGGCGCAGGGTCCGGCGGTTCGACGTCTCCTGGTCGCCGAGCTCCCGGACGGTGCCCTCCTCCGGCAGCACGCGCGCCGCGGGGTACGCGGTGTGCGCGGGGGCCGAGACGAGGTAGAGCCGGGCGCCGGAGCCCTCGGCGGCGTCGGCGAACGTCACGTCCCGCACGCCGCGGCCCAGGTACAGGCAGGCCCGCGGCGGCAGCTCGTACGTCGTGCCGTCGGCCTCGACGACGGCCGGGCCGCCGACGTTGACGATCCCGACCTCGCGCCGCTCCAGGAAGAAGCCCGCGCGCAGGCCGTCGGGCGCCTCGAGCGGCAGCCGCCGCCCGGCCGGGACGGCGCCGCCGAGGACGACGCGGTCGTGGTGGGTGTGGACGAGGCGGACCTCGCCGGGGACGAACAGGTCGGGCACCAGGTACCGGGCGCGCAGCCCGGCGGTGTCGAGGCCGGCGATCTGGTCGGGTCCGGTGGCGTAGCGGTTCTCCACGAGGGGGCCTTCCTGGGATGGGTCGGGCGGGGTGCGGCGGCGCGGGGCGCGTGCGGGTCGGGCGGCGCGGGGCGCGTCAGCGGACGAGCCAGCCGCCGTCCACGGGGAGGACCGCGCCGTTGACGTAGTCGGAGGCGGCCGAGGCGAGGAACACGAACGCGCCCTGCAGGTCCGCGGGCGTGCCCCAGCGCTCGGCGGGGATGCGGTCGAGGATCGAGCGCTCGCGGACCTCGTCGGCGCGGAGGGCGGCGGTGTTGTCGGTGGCCATGTAGCCGGGCGCGATCGCGTTGGCGTTGACGCCGTGCCGGGCGAGCTCGTTGGCGAGGGCCTTCGTCACGCCCGCGACCGCGTGCTTGGACGCGGTGTAGCCCGGGACCAGGACGCCGCCCTGGAAGGCGAGCATCGAGGCGATGTTGATGATCTTGCCCTTCCCCTGGTCGACGAACCGGCGGGCCGCCGACCGGGAGAGGTGGAACACGGCGTCCAGGTTGATGGCCAGCACGTCGTCCCAGTCGGCGGCGGCGTGCTCCAGCAGCGGCGCGCGGCGGATGATGCCGGCGTTGTTCACGAGCACGTCGACGCGGCCGAGCCCGTCCACGACGGCCTGCACGTCGGCGTCGAGGTCCTCGGGCGCGGCGTGCACGAGGTCGCGCTCCAGCACCAGGCAGCGCCGGCCGAGCGCGCGCACGGTCTCGGCGGTCTCGGTGCCCGCGACGTGGTCGAGCAGGGCGACGTCGGCACCGGCCTCGGCGAGCGCGAGCGCGGCGCCGCGACCGAGGCCGCGGGCGGCGCCGGTGACGAGGGCGACGGTCCCGTCCAGGCGGAAGGAGTCGAGGATCACTGCGGGCCTCCAGGGGTGGGGCGGGGCGCCGACGACGCGCCGGCGACGAAGGTGGTGGTGAGGGACCCGAGGCCGGTGACGGCGATGGTCACGGCGTCGCCGTGCCGCAGCGGCACGTGCGCGGCGGCCGCCTCGGGGAGCTTGGCGGGGGTGCCGGTGGCGATGACGTCGCCCGGCTCGAGGGTGAGCACCTGGCTGAGGTGGTGGATCAGGAACGCGGGGGAGAACACCAGGGCGTCGGTGCTCGACCGCACCGTGACGACGCCGTCGCGCTCGACCGTGAGCTCGCGCCCCGTGATCGGCAGGGCCTCATCGGCGGTGACGACGGCGGGGCCGAGCTGGCCGAAGCCGTCGACGCACTTGCCGAGGGTCCACTGCGAGGTGCGGGACTGCCAGTCGCGGGCGGAGACGTCGTCGAACAGCGTGAGCCCGCCGACGTGCGCCTCGGCCTCGGCGAGCGGGACGCGGTGCGCGCGGCGCCCGACGACGACGGCGATCTCGCCCTCGTAGTCGGCGTGCCGCACGGCGGGCGGGAGCACCACCGGGTCGTCGGGGCCGCACAGGGTGTTGGCGGTCTTGACGAACACGTTCGGGTGCTCGGGGACGTCGTCGGGCGCGCGGTCCCGGCCGAGGTGCCCGGCGTAGCTGTGCCCGAGGCACAGGATCGTGCCGGGGCGCACCGGCGGCGCGAGCCGGACGGAGGCCGCGTCCGGCAGGCAGGCCGGGTCCGCCGCGTCGACCGCGGCCTGCGCGGCGGCGTGCAGCGCGGGGTCGCGGAGCACGTCGACCACGGCGCGGCCGGGCAGCGCGGGGGAGAGGTCGAGGAGCCGGTCGCCGCCGGGTCCGGGGACGAGCGCGCCGGGGCGGACGGCGTCGCCGGCGTGGTGGCTCACGAGGCGCACGGGGGTCTCCCTGGGGTCGGGGTGGGGGTGCGGGGACGGGGCCGGGGCTCGCGCGGCGGGCGAGCCCCGACCCGGGTGTCAGGAGATCGCCGCGCCGACCTCGTCCAGCCAGCGCTCCGCGGCCTCGCGCGGGGTGATGCGCCCGAACAGCACGTCGGAGTTCACCCGCTGGGTGATCTGCGTGGTCTCGCCGGCGCCGACCGGCGGGACCGGGGTCCCGTCGACGATCGTCGGCTCGATCTCGGCGACGAAGTCCGCGCCGACGCGGTCGGCGTCCGACAGCAGCGGCAGGACCGCCTCGCGCACCTCGGTGTTGGACGGCAGGCCCCGGTCCATGAGGATCAGCTCGCCCGCGGTCGTCGAGTTGATGAGGAAGTCGACGAGCAGCGCGGCCTCCTCCGGGTGCGGGCTGGACTCGGCGACGGAGTAGTACATCGTCGGGTACAGGTAGGCGCCCGTCCGGACCCCGTCCGCCTCGCCCGGCGGCCGCAGCAGCTGCAGGTCGCGGCCGGCGGCGCTCTGGATCGCGTCGAGCTGGTTGGACCAGAACCACGCCATCGCGCCCTGGCCGGTCGCGGGCAGCGAGCCCTCGACGCCGGCGGCGTTGATCTCGGTGGACACCGACGCGGACGGCTCGCCGCCCGACTCCATCAGGTCGACCGAGCGCTGGAACCACGCCTCGACGGTGTCGACCGAGACGCCGAGCTCGCCCTCCTCGGTGAACACCTCCTCGCCGTTCTGCCGCGCCATGATCTTCAGCACGACCTCGAGGAAGCTGTAGTTCTGCACGCCGAACAGCTCGCCCCCGGACCCCGCGGAGATCGCGTTCGCGACCGCCTCGTAGTCGTCCCAGGTCCAGGTGGTGTCGTCCGGCAGGTCGACGCCCGCCTCGGCGAAGATCGCCGGGTCCGTGACCAGCGCGTGGCTGCTGACCCCGGTCGCGATCCCGACGAACGTGCCGTCGACCTCGCCGGACTCGATCACCGACGGGTCGATGGCGTCCGTCGCGATGTCCAGCTCGCGGAGGTCCGCGAGCAGCCCGCGGCTGGCGTACTCGGCCAGGAAGCGCTCCTGCTGCGTGATGACGTCCGGCAGGCTGCCGCCGGCCGCCGCCACGTTCAGCCGCTCGAAGTAGCTGTCCCAGCTCGTGAAGTCGGGCTGGACCGTGATGTGCGGGTACTCGGCCTCGAAGGCTGCGATCACCTCCTCGGTGATCTGCTGCCGCGTGTCCGAGCCCCACCAGGCGAAGGTGATCGTCACCTGGTCCGGGTCGTCGGACCCGCTCGTGCCGCCCCCGGTGCCCGGGCTGTCCGAGCTCCCGCACGCGGCCAGCGTCACGGCCATCGCCGTGGCGGCGACGGCCGCGCCCAGCCGACGCGCGCGCGCCGTCCCTCGTCCTACCTGCATCAGCGTCCCTCTCGTCGTCGAGTCGTGCTCTGCGGTGCGGCTGATCACTTCATCCCCGTCGTCGCGATGCCCTGGACCAGGTACCGCTGACCGAAGAGGAAGACCAGGAAGATGGGGACGAGCGTCACGATCGACATCGCGAACATCGGTCCCCAGTTGCTGCCCGTCGCCGGGTCGAGGAACAGGCGCAGCGCCAGCGGCGCGGTCCGCATCTCGTCCCGCGTCAGGAAGATGAGCTGGCTGAAGAAGTCGTTCCACGTCCAGATGAAGGTGAAGATCGCCGTGGTCGCGAGGGCCGGGACGGCGTTCGGCAGCATCACCGAGAAGAAGATGCGCGGGTGGCCGCAGCCGTCGATCCGCGCGGCCTCCTCGAGCTCGTTCGGGATGCCGCGGAAGAACTGCACCATCAGGAAGATGAAGAACGCGTCGGTGGCCAGCAGCTTCGGGACGATCAACGGCCAGAACGTGTTGATCCAGTCCATCTGCTGGAACATGATGTAGCGCGGCACGATGATCACGTGGATCGGCAGCATGATGCTGATGAGCATCATCGCGAACCACATGTTCCGGCCCCGGAACCGCAGCCGGGCGAAGGCGTAGCCCGCCATCGAGCAGGTCACCAGGTTGCCGAGCAGGCAGCCGGCGACGATGACCGCGGAGTTCAGCATGTACCGGCCGAACGGCTGGGACAGGGCCTCCCACCCGCTCGCGTAGTTGGAGAAGTCCCACTCGGTCGGCAGCACCGACAGGTCGCGGAAGATGAGCTCGGTCGGCTTGAACGAGCTGCCGAGCAGCCAGATCAGCGGGTAGATCATGATCACCGCGGCGATGATCATGGCGGCGTGCCGGGTGCCGGTGCGCAGGACCGAGCGCCAGCGCTCGCGGCCCGGGCGGACAGGGCTGTCGTCGGCGAGGCGGCGGATGCGGGTGGGCAGGTCGGGGGAGGTGGTGGTGGTCATGGCGCTGGACTCCTCTCAGTCCTCGTAGAAGACCCAGAACTTCGAGGCCCAGAAGTTGATGGCGGTCAGCACGAGCACGATGAGGACCAGGACCCAGGCCATGGCGGCCGCGTAGCCCATGCGCAGGTTGGTGAACCCCTCCTGGTACAGGTAGAGGGTGTAGAAGAGCGTCGAGTCCGACGGCCCGCCCGTCCCGTTCGACACCACGAACGCCTGGGTGAACGACTGGAACGCGATGATCACCTGCATCACGAGGTTGAAGAAGATGATCGGGCTGAGCAGCGGGAGCGTCACCGAGCGGAACTGCCGCCAGCGCGAGGCGCCGTCGAGCGAGGCGGCCTCGTAGTACATCTCCGGGATCTGCCGCAGGCCGGCGAGGAAGATGATCATCGGGGAGCCGAACGTCCACACGTGCAGCAGGACCAGGGTCCACAGCGCGGTGTCCGGGTGCGAGACCCAGCCCATGCCCTGGATGCCGAACAGGCCGAGGAAGGCGTTGAACAGCCCGTCCTCGCCGAACACCTGGCGCCACAGGATCGCGATGGCCACCGAGCTGCCGAGCAGCGACGGCAGGTAGAACACCGACCGGTAGAACGTCATCCCGCGCAGGCCGCGGTTGAGCAGCACGGCCAGGCCGAGCGCCACGACCAGCTGCAGGGGGACGCCCGTCACGACGTACAGGAACGTCACCCGGAGCGACTCGTGCAGCCGGGTGTCCGTCAGCATCGCCGTGAAGTTGTCGAGCCCGATGAACGTGGGCGACGTCAGCAGGTCGTAGTCGGTGGTCGCCAGGACCAGCGACGCGACCAGCGGGATCAGGGTGATCCCGAACAGCCCCAGGAACCAGGGGGCCAGGAACGCCAGCGCCGCACGCTGATCGGACTTGCGGAGGTTCGAGACGGCCGCGATCTTCGCGCCGCCCCGCTTGCTGCGCATGGTGCGGAGCTCGTTGAGTGCTGTCATGGACACACTTCCTCGTGGTCTGGCTGCAACGGTTCTGAGGAACCGGTTCCGGACGCTACCCGAACGGGTGAACCCCGTGTCCAGCCCGGGACGCCGGATCGGGCGACAGATCTCGTGACAGGGCGAGATCCAGGGGCAGAACTGGGACCGAGGTCCCGGTTCCGAGGCGGTGCTGCGCGGCGCTGCCGCGCCTGGGTAGGGTGACGAGTGAGAAACCCGTTTCTGACGAAAAGGCCCGTGCGATGACGCCCCCTCCCGCCCCGCTCGACCAGAACCCGACGGCGCCCCGCCCGTCTGCCTCCTCGTCCCCGCACGCGGACGAGCAGGTGGCGACCCGGTTCGCGCCGGTCCCCGCCGGCCGGCGGCGTCGGCGGTACGCGGTGCTGGGCACCGGCCACCGCGCGGGCATGTACGTGGGGGCGATCACCGGCGCGCACCGCGACGTCGCCGAGCTCGTGGCGTGGTGCGACCCGAACCCCGGCCGCGTCGACTTCTACGACGCCGAGGTCGGCACGGCGCTCGGGCTCGACGGACCCGCGGGCCTGCCCCGGTACCTCCCGGCGGACCTCGAGCGGATGGTCGCGGAGCAGGCGGTCGACGTGGTGGTGGTGACGACGCCCGACCACCTGCACGCCGAGCACGTCACGCGGGTGCAGGCCGCGGGCGCGGACGTGGTGCTGGAGAAGCCGATGGCGACCACCGCGGACGGGTGCCGGGCGATCGCGGAGTCCGTGGCCGCGACGGGCCGGGACCTCGTCATGACCTTCAACTACCGGTACGCCCCGCGGAACTCCGCGCTGCGCGAGGTCATCGCGTCCGGGGCGATCGGGCGGCCGACCAGCGTGCACTTCGAGTGGCTGCTGGACACCGTGCACGGCGCGGACTACTTCCGCCGGTGGCACCGGGACCGCGAGCGCTCCGGGAGCCTGCTGGTGCACAAGTCGTCGCACCACTTCGACCTCGTGGGCTGGTGGCTCGACGACGAGCCCGAGCGGGTGTTCGCCTCGGGCGGCCTGCGGTTCTACGGGCACGACAACGCGCAGGCGCGCGGGCTGGGGCCGCGGCCCGAGCGCGGCACCGGCACCACCGGCGACCCGTGGGCGCTCGACCTGCGCGCGGACCGCCGCCTGAAGGGCCTCTACCTCGACGCCGAGCACCACGACGGCTACCTGCGCGACCGGGACGTGTTCACCGAGGGGATCTCGATCGAGGACGACCTGTCGCTGGTGGTCGACTACCGCTCCGGCGTCTCGATGACGTACGCGCTGAACGCGCACTGCCCCTGGGAGGGGTACTCGGTCGCCGTCAACGGCACCGAGGGGCGGGCGGAGCTGACCGTGGTCGAGCGCGGCGCGGTGTCGGTCGACGCCGAGGGCCGCGTGGTGCTCGACCCGTCGGCCAACCCGGACGCCGTGCCGGTCGCGCCGTCGCGCCCCGAGGGCGAGCACCTGGTGGTGCAGCGGCACTGGGAGGGCGCGCGCGAGGTGCCGATCCCGCGGGGCGAGGGCGGGCACGGCGGCGGCGACGCGCTGCTGCTCGCGGACGTCTTCCGCCGCGACCTCCGGCTCGAGGACGACCCGCTCGGCCGCGCGGCGGGGTACCGCGACGGGCTGCGGTCGGTCTCCGTCGGGATCGCGGCCGGCGAGTCCCTGCGGACCGGCCACGCTGTTAGCATCGGCGCACTCGACCTGGGCAGCGCGCGCTGAGCCGCGGCGCGCCGTCCGGCGGAAGGGAGCGGACCGATGCGCACGGGCGCGACGATCAGCGATGTCGCGTCGGCCGCGGGGGTCTCCCGGGCCACCGTCTCGCGCGTGATGAACGGCAGCACCGTCGACGCCGAGCTGACCCGCCGGGTGCGCGCCGCCGCCGCCGAGCTGCACTACCGGCCGTCGGTCACCGCGCGCTCGCTGTCGCTCGGCCGGACGCTCGCCGTCGGGATCGTCGTGCCGGACCTCGCGAACCCGATGTTCCAGGCGGTGCTGCGCGCGGTCGCCGACGGGGCGCACCGGCACGGGTACAGCGTCGTGGTCGCCGAGACGGCGGGGCCCGACCGCGACGAGGCCGACATCGTGCGCAGCACGCGCGCCCGGTGCGACGCGCTCGTCATCGTCGCCCCGCGGATGTCGCAGGAGGTCCTGGCCGAGGTGCTGGACGAGGTCGACCCCGTGGTGCTGGTCAACCGCACCGTCCCGGGGTCGGCGACGCCGAGCGTCAACGTCGACTACTCGCCGGCGATGTACGGCGTCGTCGAGCACCTGGTCGGCCTCGGCCACCGGGCGATCGCCTACCTGTCCGGCCCGGAGTCCAGCCCGTCGAACACGGCCCGGCTGGACGGCCTCGGCCGGGCCCGGCTGGCGTTCGGCGACGTGCGGTTCTTCACGCTCGCGTGCGGGGCGACGGTCGCCGAGGGCTACGCACTGGCGCACGCGGCGCTCGCCACCCAGGCGACGGCCGTCGTGGCGTACAACGACCAGGTGGCGTTCGGGCTGCTCGGGCACCTGCACGAGCTCGGCGTCGACGTGCCCGGGACGCTGTCGGTCGTCGGGTTCGACGACATCGAGCTGGCCCGGTACGCCACGCCGTCGCTCACGACGGTGCACGTCCCGTACGACGAGATCGGGGCCCGCGCGTGGGCGCGGCTGCACGCGCGGATCGCGGGCGAGGCGGAGCCGGCGCCGGATGCCGGCGTCGACGTGCGCGGGGCCGCGGAGGTGCTGCCGGCGGCGCTGCTGACGCGGGCCTCGTCGGCGACCGCCCCCGCGGCGGGCTGACGCCGGAGCGGGGAGCCGCGCGCGGGCGCGGCGCTGCCTGACGCGCCCTGCTGCACGTCGGCCCGGCCTGTCGCGCGCCCGCGCTGGCTGGGCGTGTCGCCGCGCCGACGTGACCCTCGCGGCGGTGCCCCGCGCGGCCTGGGTATGTCCCATCCCTGCCTGGATGTGCCCTCTCCCGCGCGCCGGGCGCGCCCCCGCTCGGACGCGGCCCCGCGCGACCGCGCCTACGGCTTCCGGCCCCGCCCACGGCGATCGGCGAGGGCGAGGCGGGAAGGCGTAGGTCGCAGGAGCGAGCGCGTCCGCCGATCTCCCCGGCGCCCCGGTACGGCGGATCGGGGCTGTCGAGGAACCGGTTTCTCGGGTAGGTTGGTGGCGATCCCGACAGCGAGGTGAGGTCATGTCGTCCCCGTCTTCCCCGCGGCCCGCGGCGCCGTCCGGCGGCCGGGCGCCCGAGGTCGTCGCGCTCGGCGAGGTGATGCTCCGGCTCGACCCGGGAGAGCAGCGCATCCGCTCGGCGCGCGGGTTCGCGGCGCACGAAGGTGGCGGGGAGTACAACGTCGCCCGCGCCCTGCGCACCGCGTTCGGGCTGCCCGCGGTGGTGGTGACGGCCCTCGTCGACGACGAGGTCGGTCGGCTGGTCGAGGACCTGGTGCTCGCCTCCGGCGTGGACACCCGCTGGGTCCGCTGGCTGCCGGCCGGGGGACCGGTTCCCGCCCGGAACGGGCTGAACTTCACCGAGCGCGGGCACGGCGCCCGCGGCGCGGTGGGCGTCTCCGACCGCGCGCGGACGGCCGCCTCCCGGCTGGCCCCCGGCGACGTGCCCTGGCCCGCCGTGCTCGACGGAGCGCGGTGGTTCCACACCGGGGGCGTGTTCGCCGGGCTGTCCCCGACGACCACCGCCACCGCGCTGCACGCCGCGCGGGAGGCCCGGCGGCTCGGTGTCCCGGTGTCGGTCGACACCAACTTCCGACCCTCGCTCTGGCGGGGGCGCGGCGGCCGGGCGGAGGCGTGCGCGACGGCGCGGGCGCTCGCCGCCGCGTGCGACGTGCTGATCGGCACGGCGTGGGACCTGTTCCCCGACGTGGACGACCCGCCCGCCGAGGACCCTGTGGCCGCGCGCGCGGCGTTCGAGCGCGGCGTGGCGCGGATCCGCGCCGTCGCGCCCGGCGTGCGGGTCGTGGCGACGACCTGCCGGGCGGTGCGCTCCGCGTCCCGCAACGGCTGGGGAGCGCTCGGGTGGTCCGCCGAGCACGGGGTGCACGCGTCCGTCGGGCACGGCGACCTGGAGATCCTGGACCGCGTGGGCGGCGGCGACGCGTTCGCCGCCGGCCTGGTCGCGGGGCTGCTGGGCGGCGCGCCGCTCCCGGAGGCGCTCGACCTCGGGGTGGCGTCGGGCGCGCTCGCGATGACGACGCCCGGCGACGCGGCGCGGGGGCGGCTCGCCGACGTGCACGCCGCGGCGGCGCTGCGCCCCGCGGCGATCGCGTGGTGACCCGCCGCGCGGGCGG
>NZ_JAGXJG010000422.1:0-245 GCF_019091725.1 Cellulomonas sp. GbtcB1
TCGCGGGCGACCGCGGCACCAACCACCGGGCCCGGTCCGCCCTGCTGGCGGACTGGCGGTCCGCCGCCGGGCGCCGGCTGCCCGAGCTGCTGGCGTCCACCGGGCAGCGCGCGGAGCGGCACGGCGAGCTCGCGTACCTGATCGAGCCGGACCTCAAGGAGGCCCGCGGCGGCATCGGGGACGCGGTCGTGCTGTCCGCGCTCGCCGCCACCTGGCTCACCGACCGCCCGCACGGCGCCGTCGAC
>NZ_JAGXJG010000423.1:0-245 GCF_019091725.1 Cellulomonas sp. GbtcB1
ACGCGGTCCCCGTCCCCCTCGCCGAGCGCCGGCGCCGGCTCGAGCTGCTGTGCCGGGCCTACGGCGAGTTCCGGCCGCGCGACGTCGTCCCGGTCGTCCCGGTGCGGCTGCGGGAGCTCGCGCGGTTCACGCGCGAGCGCGCCGGCGGCGACGCGCGGCTGCTCGGGCACGTCGGGCTCTACCTCGACGCCGCGGCGTGGGTCGGGGCGCGGGCGGCGCGGCCCGCCGCCCCGGGCGCCGAGGGG
>NZ_JAGXJG010000424.1:0-245 GCF_019091725.1 Cellulomonas sp. GbtcB1
GAGGATCGAGGAGCCGAGGGTCGCGTCGATGTTCTCCCCGTCGACCAGCACGTACGTCGAGCGGACGCCGTCGTTCTGCATCGGGCCAGACTAGCCGCTCCGCCGGGTGCCGCCGCGGGAACACCGCCGTGACCGCCGGGGTTGGGTGGGGGTAGATGCGAACGCATGGACCGGGGGGCGGAGCGGCGATGGCGGTGCAGGAGACGGCGGCGGGCCCGGGGCCCGCGGCCGGAGCGGGGGGCGGG
>NZ_JAGXJG010000425.1:0-245 GCF_019091725.1 Cellulomonas sp. GbtcB1
CGGAGGCGGCCCGCGGTGAAGAACCGGGGGTCGGCGTCGGTGAGCAGGAGCTGGTCGGCCGGGGTGAGGCCGAAGTTCTACACGGACAGCGTGCTGGTGACCGCCGGCGTCGCGGCGTCGCGCTGCACGGCGACGGGCGAGACGGTCACGGTCGGGAACGCCTCGAGCTGGGCGGCCCGGAGGGTGAGGGCGTCGTGCGCGGTGCCGGAGGCGGTGCCCGGCGCGCAGGTGGGGGTGCGGGACAT
>NZ_JAGXJG010000426.1:0-245 GCF_019091725.1 Cellulomonas sp. GbtcB1
CACCCCGCGGCACGTCTCCCGCAGGGGTCTGGGGGACTCCGCGCTGCGGACCGCCGACTCGGGCTTCCTGCCCCGTCGTCTGGTGGTCGTCTCGCAGGTCGTCATCGTCCGCGAGGAGGACTGCGGCACCGAGCGCGGCCTGACCATGCCGGTCGGCGTGGCGGCCGCGGGCGGTTCGCTCCGCCGGCACGACAAGGACGAGTCCTCGGTCAACGCCCGCACCCTGGCGTCCGGCGTCGGGGGTG
>NZ_JAGXJG010000427.1:0-245 GCF_019091725.1 Cellulomonas sp. GbtcB1
CGCAGGCCCGGTACGGCCTCGGCCACGAGGGGTCCGGCGAGCTCGTCGACGTGGCCGAGCCGGGAGCGTGGTTCACGTACTACTTCTGGCGCGACGACGACCGGGCGCCCGACTACGCCCGCGGCGTCGTCATCCACCGCAAGCCGGGCTACGACCCCGCCGCGCTGTTCTTCGCCGCCGGCGCCGCGACGGCCCGCGCGGGGCTGGACCTGGCGAAGAAGAAAGTCCGGCTGCGGTACGCCATG
>NZ_JAGXJG010000428.1:0-245 GCF_019091725.1 Cellulomonas sp. GbtcB1
TCGAGCATGTCGCGCCTTCTCAACGACCCACTCCCCGTGGCGCCTGGATGGCAGACCCGCGTTGGGAAGTGGGCGTGGAGGCTCCATGCTCTGGGATGACCGCTTTGCAAGCTGCCAGGCGTGGCCTGCGCTCGAACAGTGTCGAACGCTGTCCGACGCTCACGAGATGCCCGAAGACGGCACAGAGAGAGACGCCCTCGCCTTCGTGGGCTGGGTGATCGAGCTTCTCGAAAAGCGCCGGAGTG
>NZ_JAGXJG010000429.1:0-244 GCF_019091725.1 Cellulomonas sp. GbtcB1
CTCGACGCCGCCGCGACCACCTGGGGCGTGTACGCGTCCGAGGACCCCGGCCCGGCGCTCACGGCCACCGCCGTGGACGACGGCTGGCTCCTCGGGGGCACCAAGCCCTGGTGCTCGCTGGCGAGCGACCTGGACGCCGCGCTCGTCACCGCCCGCGTGGCTGACGACGGCGCCCGCCGCGGCCTGTTCGCCGTCGACCTGCGGGCCGCGGAGGTCCAGCCCGTCGGCGCCCCGTGGCCGTCGC
>NZ_JAGXJG010000430.1:0-244 GCF_019091725.1 Cellulomonas sp. GbtcB1
GGCGCGCACCTGCTGCCGGTGTGGCCCGTCGCGGCGAGGCACCGCCCCGCCGAGTTCAACCGCGGGCCCGTCCCGGCGTTCCTCGCCGGCGAGGAGCCGCGCGACTACCTGTGCGTGTACCCGTTCGTGCGGTACTACGAGTGGTACCTGCTGTCCGACGAGGAGCGCCGCGAGCTGCTCCGCGAGCACGGCCACGCCGCCCGCGTCTACGCCGACGTCCGCGCCAACACGCTGTCGTCGTTCG
>NZ_JAGXJG010000431.1:0-244 GCF_019091725.1 Cellulomonas sp. GbtcB1
CCTGCGCGAGGGCGAGGCGGTCTCGGCCGCCTGGGCGCACTACACCGGGGTCTACGTCGCGCCGGCGTCCGAGGTCGGGCTCGCCCCCGCGGCGCCGGCGTTCTTCGGCGGCTTCGACGCGCTGCTGGCCGCCCGCTCCGACGGGCTCGCCGACCTGCGCCGTCAGGGCCCCGACGCGACGCAGTACCGGTGGGACAGCCACCCGTCGCACGCCGCCCGGATCGCCGCGATGGACCGGATGCCC
>NZ_JAGXJG010000044.1:0-38144 GCF_019091725.1 Cellulomonas sp. GbtcB1
GTCCAGGAAGGAGCGAGCCGATGAGCACCGGGTACATCGGGAACACCGCGGGCAAGGGGGCGGTGCGGTACGCGCAGCAGCGTGCGCGCCGCGGCCGCCCCGTCCGGCGCGGCCACCGCGTCGGGCGCCCGCGCCGCCCGCCCGCCGCGCCCGGCCACGCCGACCTCCGTGATCGACGCCGCCCTCCGGGCCGACGCCGCCGAGGTGACCCGGCTGCTCGCGCTCCCGGCCGGCGGCGACCTGGTGCGCTGGTGGTCCGACCTGGTCGCGCCCGCGCGGTCCGGCATCGCGTCGCGCACGGTCCTGGCCCGCCCGGGCGACGAGCCCGACGCGCTCGTCGTCGCCGCGGCCCTCGCGGTGCTCCGGGAGCGCTCGGGCCGGGTCCCGCGGCACCCGTCGCGCCGCCGGATCGTCCTGCTGCTCGCGGCGCCGGGTGAACCTCGGCCGCTGTCCCTGCACGTGCTCGCGGGCGCGCTCGCCGACGCCGGCGTCGACGCACGGGTGGTCGCGGGGCCCACGGGGCGGCACCGGCTGCTCGAGATCGCGGCCATGACGTCGCCGTCGGCGGTGGTGCTGCTGAGCGAGCAGACGGCCCCCGACCTGGGCCTCGTCGGCGCGGTGGCGGAGGCGCACGCCGAGCTGCCGGTGTTCGTGATGGTGCCGGACGAGGCCGCCGGGGAGGTCCCGCTGGGCCACCAGGTCCACCGGGTCCGGACCGTCCCGGGCCTGGTCCACGAGGTGCTGGCCGTCTCCGCCTGACACCTGGGTTCTTCCTGGACGCTAACGTCGGCCCGGATCCGGCCGATACAGGAAGGAAGCCGGATCCGCCAGGGTCCTGGCACAGGCGGAAGGCGGAGGTCGATGGCGGGCGTCGTGGTGTGCCACGGATCGACGGCGGTGCGCGAGCGCATCGTCCTGACGGCACTCGGTGTGCCCGCGCTGGCCCCGGTGCGCGCGGCGGCGTCCGTGGACGAGCTGGTCACGCTGGCGCGGCGCGTGCCGCCGACCATCGTGCTGCTCGACGCGCACCTGCCGACCCCGGGCCCCGTGGAGGCGATCCGCCGGCTGCGCGCGGTGCCGTCGCAGTCGACCGTCGTGATGCTGGCGGTGCCCGGCGACGAGATCGCGCTGGACCGGGCGATCGCGCTCGGCGCCCGCGGGTACCTGGCCCCCGACGTCGGCCGGGCGGAGCTCGCCGCGGTCGCGGCGCACATCCTGGCGAGCCCGGGCGTCCCCGGCGCGCCCGGCGCGGTGCCGCACGACGGGCTGGCCGCCGCGCACGCCCACGGCGCCGTCGCGAGCGCCCCGACCCCGGTGGTCGCCCGGGTGGAGTTGCCCGCGCAGTCCACCGGCCGTGACGAGGTCTCGCTCACGAAGCGCGAGGTCGAGGTGCTGGTCGGCATGAGCAACGGCCGGTCGAACGCGCAGATCGGCCAGGAGCTGTTCCTGTCCGAGGACACGATCAAGACCCACGCCCGCCGGCTGTTCCGCAAGCTCGGCGCCGCCGACCGCGCACAGGCGGTGGCCATCGGGCTGCGCAAGGGCCTCATCCGCTGAGGACCGATGCGGGCGCCCCCCGGACGGGCCGTCCGCGCGCGCCCGGCGTCGCGCAGGTCACCCCGGACGGCGGCCGGGTCCTCCGACCGGCGGCCGTATCATCGGGGGATGACCGACCTGGGCACCCCTGGATCCGCCGCTCCCGCCGACCCGTTCGGCTTCATCGGTCTCACCTACGACGACGTCCTGCTGCTCCCGGGCGAGACGGACGTCATCCCGAGCGAGGTCGACACCACGACCCGGCTCACGCGTGAGATCTCCCTGTCGATCCCGCTCGTGTCCGCCGCGATGGACACCGTCACCGAGTCGCGCATGGCGATCGCCCTGGCCCGCCAGGGCGGCATCGGCGTGCTGCACCGGAACCTCTCGATCGAGGCGCAGGCCCACCAGGTCGACCTGGTGAAGCGCTCCGAGTCCGGCATGGTGTCCGACCCCGTGACCGTGGGCCCCGACGCGACGCTGGCCGAGCTCGACGCGCTCTGCGCGAAGTACCGCGTGTCCGGCCTGCCGGTCGTGGACGACGACCGCCGCCTGCTGGGCATCATCACGAACCGCGACCTGCGGTTCGTGCCGCCGGCCGAGTTCACCACCCGCCGGGTCCGCGACACGATGACGTCGATGCCGCTGATCACCGGACCGGTCGGCATCTCGAACGACGACGCCGCGGCGCTGCTCGGCAAGCACAAGGTCGAGAAGCTGCCGCTGGTCGACGCGGACGGCCGCCTGCAGGGCCTCATCACCGTCAAGGACTTCGTGAAGTCCGAGCAGTACCCGATGGCCACGAAGGACGCGAGCGGCCGCCTGGTCGTCGCCGCGGCCGTCGGCTTCTTCGGGGACGCCTGGGACCGCGTGTCCGCGCTGGTCGAGGCGGGCGTGGACGCGCTCGTCGTCGACACCGCGAACGGACACGCCCGGCTCATGCTCGACATGGTCCGCCGGATCAAGTCCGACCCGGGCACGAAGCACGTCCAGGTCATCGGCGGCAACATCGCGACCCGCGAGGGCGCGCAGGCGCTGGTCGACGCGGGTGTGGACGCGGTCAAGGTCGGCGTCGGCCCGGGCTCGATCTGCACCACCCGCGTGGTCGCCGGCGTCGGCGTCCCGCAGGTCACCGCGGTCTACGAGGCCTCGCTGGCCGCGAAGCCCGCGGGCGTCCCGGTCATCGCGGACGGCGGCCTGCAGTACTCCGGCGACATCGCGAAGGCCCTCGTGGCCGGCGCGGACAGCGTCATGGTCGGCGGCCTCATCGCCGGCTGCGACGAGTCGCCGGGCGACCTGGTGTTCGTCAACGGCAAGCAGTTCAAGCGCTACCGCGGCATGGCGTCGCTGGGCGCGATGCAGAGCCGCGGCGACCGCCGGTCGTACTCCAAGGACCGGTACTTCCAGGGCGACCTGACCGACGACGAGATCATCACCGAGGGCATCGAGGGCCAGGTCCCGTACCGCGGCCCGCTCGCGGCGGTGGCGCACCAGCTGGTCGGCGGCCTGCACCAGTCGATGTTCTACGTCGGCGCTCGCACGATCCCGCAGCTGCAGCAGCGCGGGAAGTTCGTCCGGATCACGCCGGCGGGGCTCAAGGAGTCGCACCCGCACGACGTGCAGATGATCTCGGAGTCGCCGAACTACACGGTGCGCTGAGACACGCAGAAGGGGCCGGGTGCGGATCGCACCCGGCCCCTTCTGCGTGTCGGGCGTCAGTCCCGGAACGTCTCGATCTGCGCGCCCAGCTCGACGAGCCGCTCCTGCAGCCCCTCGTACCCGCGGGCGATGATGTCGACGTTGCGCAGCACGCTCTCGCCCTTCGCCGCCAGCATGGCGAGCAGGATGACGACCGCGGGGCGCAGCGCCGGCGGGCAGGACACCTCGGCGCCCGACCAGCGGGTCGGGCCGGACACCTGCAGCCGGTGCGCGTCGAGCAGCCGGACGTCGGCGCCGAGCCGGGTGAGGTCGGTCAGGTGGATCGCCCGGCCCTCGTAGACCCAGTCGTGCACCAGCGTCGACCCGGTCGCGCACGCGGCGATCACCGCGAAGAACGGCAGGTTGTCGATGTTGAGGCCGGGGAACGGCATCGGGTGGATCTTGTCCAGCGGCGCGCGCAGCTCGCTCGGGTGCACCGTGATGTCGACGAGCCGGGTGCGGCCGTTGTGCGCGGTGTACTCCTCGGACAGCGTGTAGCGCTGGCCCATCTCGGACAGGGTCGCGAGCTCGATCTCCATGAACTCGATCGGCACCCGGCCGACGGTGATCTCGGAGCCGGTGACGATGCCCGCGGTCAGCAGGCTCATCGCCTCGACCGGGTCCTCGGACACGGCGTACTCCACGTCGGCGTCGATGTCGGCCTTGCCGTGCACCCGCAGCGTCGTGGTGCCGATGCCCTCGACCCGGACGCCCAGCAGCTCCAGGTAGAAGCACAGGTCCTGGACCATGTAGTTCGGGCTGGCGTTGCGGATGGTGGTGACGCCCGGGCGCCGGGCCGCCGCCATCAGCGCGTTCTCGGTCACGGTGTCGCCGCGCTCGGTGAGCACGATCGACAGGTTCTCGGTGCCGGGGTCGGTGACGCGGGCGAGGTAGCGGCCGCCGCTCGCGGTGACGGACAGGCCGAACGGGCGCAGCGCGATCATGTGCGGCTCGACCGTGCGGGAGCCGAGGTCGCAGCCGCCCGCGTAGGGGAGCCGGAACTCGTCCTGCTGGCCCAGGAGCGGGCCGAAGAACATGATGATCGACCGGGTGCGGCGGGCGGCGTCGACGTCGATGGCCTCGAGGTCGAGGTCCTTCGGCACGACGATCTCCAGGTCGCGGCCGTCGGCGGACCAGGTGGCGCGGACGCCGACGGACCGCAGCACGTCGACGATCCGGTCGACCTCGACGATCCGCGCGACGTTCTTGAGCCGCGTGGTGCCGCGGTTGAGCAGCGAGGCGCAGAGCAGGGCGACCGCGCCGTTCTTCGACGTGTTCACGTCGAGCCGGCCGGACAGCTGGGCGCCGCCCCGCACGCGCAGGTGGGTGTGCTGCGGGCCGCCGAGCGTGACGATCGGGGAGTCGAGCGCGGCGCCGATCCGGGTCAGCATGTCGAGGCTGAGGTTCTGCGCGCCCTGCTCGATGCGGTGCACGGCGGACTGGCTGGTGCCGAGGAGCTCGGCGAGCTGGGTCTGCGTCAGGCCGCGGTGGCGGCGCGCGGACCGGACGAGCGAGCCCACGTGGGCCAGCTGCTCGGGGAGGGTGGGGGTGACGACGGGGATGGACGAGGTCACCGTGGGGACGGCTCCGGTCGTCGGGTTGGTCAGGGTCACGACGACGACGTTAACTCATGGATGAGATATCGGCACGGCGTCGGATGGGGAGATCGTGTGCGCGGCGCGCGGTCGCGTGGAGCCCGACCTCATGGGCGGCGTTGCGCACGGGCGAACGGCGCAGGTCAGGCGATCAGCGTGTCCTGGATCGGGCGACCGGCGAACCGGCGGTCGCGGGCCGGGTCGTGCCGGATGGCGACCGGCTCCGGCGTCACGCGGACGGGGAGCGCGGGCTGGGTGGCGATCCGGCCGGTGACCCGCGCGGCGAGGTTCGGTGCCGGCGCGGCGGCGACGGGAGCGGCGACGCGCGCGACGGCGGCCGGCGCGGCGGCGACGGCTCCGGGCGCCGGAGCCGGCAGCGGCTCGAGCGGAGCGCCCGTCCCCGGCGCCCCCGCGGCGGCGGCCGCCCGCGACGCCGCGCGGCTCGGCCACGTCGACTCCGCGCCGGGGCCGGTGTGCCCGCGCTCGGCGCGCCAGGCGTTGAACGCCTCGGCCCACGCCCGGTGCGCGGTCACCTGGTAGTCGTGCAGCGAGACCAGGTCGAGGTCGCCCAGGTGCGGGAACCGCCCGACGATCCGCTCCAGCACGTCGAGGGTCGCCACCACGTCCACGTCGGCGGTGTGCAGGCTGCCGGTGTCCACCACCTGGTAGACGCCGCACAGGTCCACGAGCTTGCGCTTGCCGGACCGGTACCGGTCCTCGGCGCGGTCGAGGACGAGCGGGTCGATGACCGGGCGCAGCTCGCCGTCGAGGCGGTCCTCGACGGTCGGCAGGCCGTGCCGGCGGAGCTCGGCCTCGAGCAGGCACAGGTCGAAGGAGGCGTTGTAGGCCACGACCGGCACGCCCTCGCGGACGGCCTCGGCGATGGCGGCGGCGATCTCGTCCAGCGCCCCGCGCGGCTCGACGCCGTGCGCGCGGGCGTGCTCGGTGCTGATGCCGTGGATCGCGCTGGCGCCCTCGGGGATCTCGACGCCGGGGTCGACGAGCCAGGTGCGCACGTGGGTGCCGTCACGGTCCCGCCGGACGAGCGCGGCCGTCACGATGCGGTCGTGGTCGGTGTCCACGCCGGTGGTCTCGGTGTCGAACCCCAGCAGTGGCCCGTCGGTCCAGGTCATGCGTCTCCCTCTCCTTCCTGCGCGGCCAGCATCGCACCGGCCACCGACGCTCCCGGGGACCCCGCGCGGCGTGTGGCCCGGCCCGGATGCGACCGGCGCCCGTCCGGGTGAGGGTGGAGGCAGACCCCGCGGACCGCGGGGAGCCCCACGGAAAGGAGTCGTCATGGCCCGCCTGACCGGCCGCACCGTCGCGTTCCTCACCAGCTCGAAGGGCATCGAGGAGCCCGAGCTCACCACGCCCTGGAAGGCCGTCGCCGACGAGGGCGGCACCCCCGTCCTCGTGTCCGCCGAGGCCGGCACCGTCCGCGCGGTGAACAACGACCTCGACCCGGGCGGCGAGTACCCCGTCGACCGCACGCTCGACCAGGTGTCCGCGGACGACGTCGACGCGCTCGTCATCCCCGGCGGCACGGTGAACGCCGACACCCTCCGCACCCAGGAGGACGCGCAGGCGCTCGTGAAGGCCGTCCTCGGTGCTGGCAAGCCCGTCGCCGCGATCTGCCACGGCCCCTGGACCCTCATCGAGGCCGGCGTCGTGGACGGCGTCACGCTCACCTCGTACCCGAGCCTCGCCACCGACCTCCGGAACGCCGGCGCCACCTGGGTCGACCAGGAGGTCGTCGTGTCGCAGGCCGCCGGCGCCACGCTCATCACCTCCCGCAACCCCGACGACCTGCCGGCGTTCAGCGCGGCCGTCGTGGACGCGGTCGCGGGCTGAGCCGCACCACCCACCCGGGCCCCGTCGCGCGCCGCGGCGGGGCCCGCGTCGTGCGCCCGCGCCGGTAGCCTGTCCCGGTGAGCAACGAGATCGAGATCGGCCGCGGCAAGCGGGGACGGCGCGCATTCTCCTTCGACGACGTCGCCGTGGTGCCCTCCCGGCGCACCCGGGACCCCGAGGAGGTGTCCGTCGGCTGGCAGATCGACGCGTACCACTTCGACCTGCCGGTGCTGGCGGCGCCGATGGACTCCGTGATGAGCCCCGCGACCGCGGTCGCGCTGGGCCGCGCGGGCGGCCTGGGCGTGCTCGACCTCGAGGGACTGTGGACCCGGTACGAGGACCCGGAGCCGCTGCTGGCCCAGATCGCCGAGCTGCCGGCCGGCGAGGCGACCGCCCGGATGCAGGAGATCTACTCCGCCCCGATCCAGCCCGAGCTGATCCGCCGCCGGGTCGGCGAGGTCCGCGACGCGGGCGTGACGGTCGCCGGCGCGCTGTCGCCGCAGCGCACGCAGGAGTTCTGGAAGGACGTCGTCGACGCGGGCGTCGACCTGTTCGTCATCCGTGGCACCACGGTGTCGGCCGAGCACGTGTCCGGCCGCGCGGAGCCGCTCAACCTCAAGCGGTTCATCTACGAGCTCGACGTGCCCGTGATCGTCGGCGGCGCGTCCACCTACACCGCGGCGCTGCACCTCATGCGCACGGGCGCGGCGGGCGTGCTCGTCGGGTTCGGCGGCGGCGCGGCGCACACCACCCGGGTGTCGCTGGGCATCCACGCACCGATGGCGACCGCGGTCGCGGACGTCGCGGCCGCGCGCCGGGACTACCTCGACGAGTCGGGCGGCCGGTACGTGCACGTCATCGCCGACGGCGGCGTGGGGCGCTCGGGCGACCTGGTCAAGGCGATCGCCTGCGGCGCGGACGCGGTCATGCTCGGCGCCGCGCTGGCGCGCGCGACCGACGCCCCCGGCGGCGGCTGGCACTGGGGCCCGGAGGCGCACCACCCGCACCTGCCGCGCGGCGAGCGGGTGCAGGTCGGTCAGGCGGGCACGCTGGAGCAGGTGCTGTTCGGCCCGGGCCACACCGCGGACGGCTCGCTCAACCTCATCGGCGCGCTGCGCCGGGCGATGGCGACGACCGGGTACTCGGACGTCAAGGAGTTCCAGCGCGTGGAGATCGTGGTCTCCCCGTACCAGCCGCGCTGACGCCGGCACCCGCGCGCGCCGAGGGCCGCGGCTCCCCGAGGGGGAGCCGCGGCCCTCTGCCGTCCCTGGTGAAGCGGGCGTGGGCGGATGCCCGTTTCGTTCGCGTTTGAGTCCGAGTCGGTTTGATTGCTTGCGTTTCCGTGTCCGGCTGCGGCATGCTGGATCGCGCAGCCGCCCAGCGCCGGGCCTCCCTCGGCGCCCGGGTCGGCTGTGCAGACGACCCGGACCCGACGGAGGCGACGTGTACGCAACGGAGCGCCAGCAGCAGATCCTGGCGGCCGCGCGACGGGACGGGCGCGTGGACGTCGCCTCGCTCGCGACCACCCTCGACGTCACGCCGGAGACCGTCCGCCGCGACCTCACCGTCCTGGAGCGGCACGGCCTGGTCCGCCGGGTGCACGGCGGCGCGATCCCGGTCGAGCAGCTCGGCTTCGAGCCCGGCCTGGCGCAGCGCGAGGGCCTGCTGTCGGGGGAGAAGGACCGGATCGCCAAGGCCGCGCTGGAGGAGCTGCCGGCCGGCGGCGCGATCATCCTCGACGCGGGCACCACGACGGTCCGGCTGGCGGAGCTGCTGCCGACCGACCGCGAGCTCACCGTCGTCACGCACGCGCTCCCGGTCGCCACGGTGCTCGCGACCCGGCCCGGCATCACGCTGCACCTGGTGGGCGGCACCGTCCGCGGCCGGACGCTCGCGGCGGTCGGCACCTGGGCGCTGCGGGAGCTCGCGGACATCCACGTGGACACGGCGTTCCTCGGCACCAACGGCCTGAGCGTCGAGCACGGCCTGACCACGCCGGACCTCGCGGAGGCCGCCGTCAAGCGGGCGCTGGTGACGGCGGCGCGGCGCACGGTCGTGCTGGCCGACCACACCAAGCTCGGCCGTGCCGACTTCGCGCACGTGGCGTCGCTCGAGCAGGTCGACACGCTCGTCACCGACTCCGGGGTGATGCCCGAGCTCGCGGACGAGGTCGAGGCCGCCGGCACGCGGGTGGTGCGCGCATGACCGCCGCGGGCGCGCCGCGCGTCGTGACGCTGACCCCGAACCCGAGCCTGGACCGCGCGCTGCACCTCGAGCGGCTGGCGGTCGGCGAGGTGAACCGCGCCGCGGCCACCCACCTGCACCCCGGGGGCAAGGGCATCAACGTGTCCCGCGCGCTCGCCGCGCACGGCGTCGCGTCCCGCGCGGTCCTGCCGTCCGGCGGGCCGGACGGCGCGCAGGTCGTCGCGCTGCTGGCCGCGCAGGGCGTCGACGCACGGCCGGTGCCGGTCGCCGGCGACACCCGGTCCAACATCACGCTCACCGAGTCGAGCGGCGCGACGACCAAGATCAACGCCCCGGGCGCCGCCCTGACCCCGGACGAGGTCGCGGCGCTGCTCGCCGCGGTGGAGTCCGAGCTCGCCGGGGCGACCGCCGTGGTCGCGGCGGGCAGCCTGCCGGCCGGGCTGGGCGACGACTTCTTCACCGCCGTCGCCGACCTGGGTGCGCGGCACGGCGTCCCGGTCGTGCTGGACACCTCGGGCGCCCCGTTCGCCACCGCCGTCCGGCACGGCGGCCTCGCGCTGGTGAAGCCCAACGACGAGGAGCTCGCCGAGCTCGCGGGCCACGAGCTGGTGACCGTCGGCGACGTCCTCGCGGCCGCCCGCGCGGTCCAGGCCGTCGGCACCGCCGCCGTGCTCGTCAGCCTCGGCGCGCACGGCGCGCTCCTGGTCGCGGACGGGGGCTCCTGGTGGGCCGGCGGCCCGGGCCTGGTCCCCGTGTCGACGGTCGGCGCGGGGGACTCGACCCTCGCCGGCTACCTCGCGGCCGACGGCGCGCCCCCGGACCGGCTGCGCCGCGCGGTCGCCTGGGGCCGCGCCGCCGTCCTGCTCCCGGGCAGCGCCGTCCCGCGCCCGTCCGACGTCCGACCCGACGAGGTCGCCCTGGTGGCCGACCCCGACCCCGCCCTCGCGCTGAAGGAGCTCTGACCATGAGCCTGCCCCTGACCTCCGCCGACCTGGTCGGCGTCGACCTGGCCGCGGCCGACCGCGACGACGCGACCCGCCAGCTCATCGCCCTGCTCGCCGCCGCGGGCCGGGTCACCGACGCCGAGGGCTTCCACGCCGACGTCCGAGCCCGCGAGGCGCAGATGGCCACCGGCATGCCCGGCGGAGTCGGCCTGCCGCACGCCCGGTCCGAGCACGTGTCCGCCCCGAGCCTCGCGGTCGGCAAGCTGCGGGAGCCCGTCGACTGGGGTGCCCCGGACGGTCCCGCGCGCCTGGTGTTCCTCATCGCCGCGCCCGCGGGCGGGGACGCCGACCACCTGCAGATCCTGGCCGCGCTCGCCCGCCGGCTGGTGCACGAGTCGTTCCGGCAGTCGCTGCTCGACGCGCCCGACGCGGCGACGGTGGCCGACATCGTCCAGCGAGAGGTGGTGCCGTCATGAAGTTCGTCGCCGTGTCCTCGTGCCCCACGGGGATCGCCCACACGTACATGGCCGCGGAGGCCCTCGAGCAGGCGGGCAAGGCGGCCGGCCACGAGGTGCACGTCGAGACGCAGGGCGCCGCGGGCTCGACCCCGCTGGACCCCGCGATCATCGCCGCCGCCGACGGCGTGATCTACGCCGCGGACCTCGAGGTCCAGGCGAAGGACCGGTTCGCCGGCAAGCCGTTCGTCGACGTCGGCGTGAAGAAGGCGGTGCACGACCCGAACGGCGTGCTCGCCCAGGCCGTCGCGGCGGTCGAGGCGGGCGTGCCCGCGGCGGACGCCGCCGCGGCGGGCGCCGCACCCACCGCCGGCGGGGCCCCGCGCCCCGCGGTCAAGGTCGACCCGAACGCCGGCGTCGGCACCCGCATCAGGCAGTGGCTGATGACGGGCGTGTCGTACATGATCCCGTTCGTCGCCGCCGGCGGGATCCTCATCGCCCTCGGCTTCATGATCGCGCAGGCGGCGTGGCCCGGGAACGAGGGGCCGGTCGCGGTGACCGCCGTCCCGGTCCAGGACCTGATCACCTCGTTCAGCATCACGTCCGGCCAGGACTGGGCGGTGCTGCTCTACCAGACCGGCGCCGCCGCCTTCGGGTTCCTCGTGGCGGTGCTGTCGGGGTTCATCGCGTACGCGATCGCCGACCGGCCCGGCCTGGTGCCCGGCTTCGTCGGCGGCGCGATCTCCGTGGTGATCGGCGCGGGCTTCCTCGGCGGCCTGGTCACCGGGTTCGTCGGCGGGTTCCTCGCGCTGTGGATCAGCCGGTGGCGGGTGCCGAAGGGCGTGCGCGGCGTGATGCCGGTCGTGGTGACGCCGCTGCTGTCCTCGCTGGTCACCGGCTTCCTCATGTTCGTGGTCATCGGGCGGCCGATCGCGAACGTGATGGACGGGCTGACGAACTGGCTCAACGGCCTGTCCGGGTCGAACCTCGTGCTCATGGGCGCGCTGCTCGGCGCGATGATGGGCTTCGACCTCGGCGGCCCGATCAACAAGGTCGCGTACACCTTCGCGGTGACCGGCCTGGCGACCGAGGGGCTGACCGGGGACGCCGTGCAGTACCGGATCATGGCGGCCGTGATGGCGGCCGGCATGGTCGCCCCGCTGGCGATGGCCCTGGCGACCGTCGTCCGCAAGGCGCTGTTCACGCACGCCGAGCGGGAGAACGGCAAGGCCGCCTGGCTGCTCGGGCTGTCGTTCATCTCCGAGGGCGCGATCCCGTTCGCCGCGGCCGACCCGTGGCGGGTCATCGTGTCCTCGGTCGTCGGGTCCAGCGCCGCCGGCGCGATCACGATGGCCGTCGGCTCGGGGCTGCGGGCGCCGCACGGCGGCATCTGGGTGCTGCCGCTCATCTCGAACGCGCTCGGGTTCCTCCTGGCGGTCGCGGTCGGCATGGTGGTGACCGCGGGCATCGTGGTCGTGCTCAAGGGGCTGCGACCGAGCCCGCTGGTCGAGGCCGAGCGGGAGGCCGACGCCGCGGCCGCCGCGACCGCGCCGACCACCGCCCAGCCCGCCGTCGCCTGACGGCATCCTGGTGTCCCCGGGCCCGCCGCGGCCCGGGGACGCACGGGCGGGACCTCCGCCCCTTCACAGACCGATCTCGACGGGGAGACGCTCGCACCATGACCGACACGCGAACCGAGACGACCGCACCGCCCGCCGCCGGGACGGTGCTGCAGGGGGTGGGGGTCGGCCGCCGCGTCGCCGTCGGCCCGGTGGTGCGGGTGCGCCCCGCCCCGGCCGTGCCCGGCGACGCCCCGGTGCTCCGGGACGGCGCGCCGGTGCCCGCCGACGAGCTGCCCGACGCCGTCGCCGCCGCCTTCGCGGCCGTCGGCGACGGGCTGCGCGAGCAGGCGTCCCGCGCCACCGGCACGGTCGCCGAGGTGCTGGGCGCGACCGCGATGATGGCCGACGACCCCGCCCTGCGGGACCAGGTGCTCGGCCGGGTCCGCGGCGGTGAGCCCCCGGTCGCGGCGATCGACGCCGTGGTCGGCACCTTCGCCGCGATGTTCGAGCAGGCGGGCGGCTACCTCGCCGAGCGGGTCACCGACCTGCGCAGCGTCCGGGACCGGGTCGTCTCCCGGCTCGCCGGGCTGCCGGCGCCCGGGGTGCCCGAGCTCCGCGAGCCGTCCGTGGTCGTCGCCCTCGACCTCGCGCCCGCCGACACCGCCGCGCTCGACCTGGAGCGCGTGCTGGCCCTCGTCACCGAGGAGGGCGGCCCGACCGGGCACACCGCGATCATCGCCGGGCAGAACGGCATCCCGTGCGTCGTCCGCACCACGGGCGCGTCGGCGCTCGCGGACGGCGTCGTGGTCGGCGTGGACGCGGCGGGCGGGACCGTCCTGGTCGAGCCGTCCGCGGACGACCGCGACGCGCTGGAGGCCCGCGCCGCCGCCGAGCGCGCGCTGGAGTCCGACACCGACCCGGGCGGCACGGCCGACGGGCACCGGGTGCAGCTGCTCGCCAACATCGGCACCGCCGAGGACGCCGAGAAGCTCGTCGGCGCCGCCGTCGAGGGCGTCGGGCTGTTCCGCACCGAGGTGCTGTTCCTCGGCCGGCAGCAGGCGCCGACGGTCGACGAGCAGGCCGCCGCGTACGCGCGGGTGCTCCGCGCGCTCGGCCCGGACCGCAAGGTCGTCGTCCGGACCCTCGACGCGGGCGCCGACAAGCCGCTCGCGTTCGCCAACCTGCACGCGGAGGAGAACCCGGCGCTCGGCGTGCGCGGCTACCGGCTCGTCCGGTCCGCGCCCGGGCTGCTCACCGACCAGCTGACCGCGCTGGCGCGGTCCGGTGAGGAGACCGGGACCCAGCCGTGGGTGATGGCGCCGATGATCGCCACCCCGGCGGAGTCACGGGCGTTCGCGGACGCCGTGCACGCCGCGGGCCTGCGCACCGCCGGCGTCATGGTCGAGGTGCCCGCCGCCGCGCTGCGCGCCGCCGCGGTGCTCGACGAGGTCGACTTCGTCTCGCTCGGCACCAACGACCTGGCGCAGTACACGATGGCCGCCGACCGGCTGCGGGGCGAGCTCGTCGACCTGCTCGACGCCTGGCAGCCGGCCGTCCTGGAGCTCGTCGCGGCGACCGCCCGGGCGGGGGCGGCGAAGGAGCGCCCGGTCGGGGTGTGCGGCGAGTCCGCGTCCGACCCGCTGATGGCGCTCGTGCTCACGGGGCTCGGCGTCACCAGCCTGTCCATGTCGCCCGCCGCGCTGCCCGCGGTCCGGTTCGCGCTGCGCCGGCACACGCTCGATACGTGCCGGGCGATGGCGGGCGCCGCGCTCGCGGCGGCCGACCCGGCCGCGGGGCGCGCGGCGGTGGCGGGGCTGCTCGACCCGGAGGCGCGGGCGACGCTCGGGGTGTGAGACCGGGACCCGGCGGCCGGTTCAGGCGGCCGCCGGGGCGTGCCGCCGCGTCCGGGCCGGGGTCTCGCCGACCACCGCCCGGTACCGGCGCGTGAAGTGCGCCTGGTCCGTGTACCCGAGGTCCGCCGCGAGGCCCGCGAGGTCCGTGCCGGGGTCGGCGAACAGCGTCGTCGCCGCGGCCTGCAGCCGCCGGCACTCGATCAGCCACTTTGGCGTCAGCCCGGTGTGCTGGCGGACGACCCTGCTGAGCGTGCGCGTCGTCGTCCCGAGCAGGTCGGCCAGGTCGGCGACCCGCAGCACGTCGGCGCGCTCCTCGGCGACCCGGCACGCCGTGTTCGCGAGGCGGCCGGCGTCGTCCACCCGGGCGGCGGCCGGGGCGAGCCAGGCGCGCAGCAGCGCGGCGACGGCGGCGTCGGCCGCGTCCGGGACGTGCGCCATCGCGGCGGCGACCGCCGGCAGGGGCGCGCCCGGCAGCGGCTCCCAGCGCCCGACCAGGCGGGCGGGCTCCGTCGTCGTCAGCGCGCGGGTCGCGGCCGGCCGGAGCAGCACGCCGACCACCCACGACCGGCCTGCGAGGTCCTGCGTGGTGAGCACCCGGGACGGGCCGTGCAGGGTCGCGCCCGCCGGCTGGAGCACCGCGTTCGCGGCGGGGTAGGTGAGCACCCGCTGCGTCCGCACCTCGCCGGGCGGGACGTCCCAGCGCGCCACCCAGACGTGCCGGACGAGGTCGTCGAGCGCGGCCTGGGGCTCGGTGAGGACGAACCGCGAGAACGCGACCTCGGGGTCGCCCGGGTTGAGGTGCCCCGCCGACTCGACCACGCGCCGCCCTCCTGTCCCGTTCGTACAAGACCCCGCGTCCCGGGCGGGCGAGGCTCGACGCATGACCGAGAGCACCGCACCCACGACCGCCACCGCCCCCGCGACCGGCGCGCACACCACCGACGGCGTGCCGCACGGGATCACGTCGCTGACCCCGCACCTCGTCGTGCACCCGGCCGCCGAGGCCATCGGATTCTACGAGCGGGTGCTCGGCGCCCGGGTCGTCGACGTGTTCCGGATGGGCGACCTGGTGGGCGAGGCGTCGCTCGACCTCGGGAACGGCCGCTTCACGCTGGGCGACCCGATGCCCGCCTACGGCATCACCACCCCCGACCCCGACGCCGCGACCTACTCGCTCGCCGTGCACGTCCGGGACGTCGACGCCACCGTCGAGCGCGCCGTCGCCGCCGGTGCGACGCTGCGCGAGCCCGTGACGACGTTCGTGTCCGGCGACCGGTACGGCTCGATCACCGACCCGTTCGGCGTGCGGTGGACCGTGATGGCCCGGGTCGAGGACCTGTCGCCCGAGGAGTCGGCGCGCCGCGTGGCGGCGTGGGCGGCGGAGCAGGCGGCGCAGGGCTGACGCGCCGTGGCGCCGCGACCCGGGGCGCCGTGACCGGGCGCCGGGTCCGGGACCTGCCCCGGCGCGGCGCGTAGCCTGGCCGCATGGTGCCCGAGCACGGCGTCCTCGACCCGGAGACCGACCCCCTGGCCACGTTCGTCCTGGAACCGGACGACCTGCGCGACCTGGCGGACCGGGTCGCGAGCTCGTCCGCGGCGGGCACGCGCACGCACCACGCGCCGTGGACCCGGGCGCCGCTCGCCACGCTCCCGCAGTCGACGCCGGACGACGTGGCCCGGGCGGCGCGCGCGGCCCGGGCCGCCCAGCGCCGGTGGGCCGCCGTCCCCGCCCGGGACCGCGCGCGGCTGCTGCTGCGCGTGCACGACCTGCTGCTCCAGCGGCAGAGCGACGTGCTCGACCTGGTCCAGCTCGAGAACGGCAAGGCGCGCGGGGCCGCGTACGAGGAGGTCGTCGACGTCGCGCTGCTCGCGCGGCACCTCGGCCGGACCGCGCCGCGGACGCTCGCGCCCGAGCGGCGCCCAGGGCTGGTGCCGGGGCTCACGTCGGTGCGCGTCGTGCACGACCCGGTCGGGGTCGTCGGGGTCGTCGCGCCGTGGAACTACCCGCTGAGCCTGACGCTCGGCGACGTGCTCCCGGCGCTCGCGGCCGGGGACGCGGTGCTGCTGCGGCCGGACCCGCAGACCCCGTTGACGGCGCTGTGGGCGGTGGAGCTGCTCGAGGACGCCGGGATGCCGCCGGGGCTGGTGCAGGTCGTGCTGGGCGACGGCCCGACGGTCGGGGCGGCGGTCGTGGACCACGTGGACCACGTCGTGTTCACCGGGTCGACGGAGACCGGCCGGGTCGTCGCCGCGCGGGCGGGGGAGCGGCTGGTGCCGAGCACGTTGGAGCTCGGCGGCAAGAACGCGATGTACGTCGCCGAGGACGTGGACGTCGAGGTCGCCGCCGAGGGTGCCGTGCGCGCCTGCTTCGGCGGCACGGGGCAGCTGTGCGTGTCCGTCGAGCGGCTGTACGTGCACCGGGACGTGTACGACGCGTTCGCCGCGGCGTTCGCGCGCCGGACCCGGGCGCTCCGCGTCGGGACCGGGCTCGACCACCGGTCGGACGTCGGGTCGCTCACCTCGGCCGAGCAGCTGGCCCGCGTCGTCGAGCACGTGGAGGACGCGCTGTCCGGAGGCGCCCGCGTGCTCGCCGGCGGCGTGCACCGCACGGACCTCGGGCCGTACGTGTACGAGCCGACGGTCCTGGAGGGCGTCGGCCCGCACGCCCGGGCGTTCCGCGAGGAGACGTTCGGGCCGGTCGTCGCGCTGTCGCCGGTGGCCTCGGACGACGAGGCGGTGGCCGCGGTGAACGACTCGGCCTACGCCCTCAACGCGTCCGTGTGGACCCGGTCGACCCGGCGGGGTGCGGCGCTCGCGGCCCGGCTGCGCGCCGGCAGCGTGAACGTCAACGACGGCTACCAGGCGGCCTGGGGCTCGGTGGCGGCGCCGCAGGGCGGCCGCGGGGCGTCGGGCTGGGGGCACCGGCACGGCCGCGAGGGGCTGCTGGCGCTGACCGCGACCCGCACCGTCGCCGTGCAACGGGGCGTGCACGGCGTGCGCGTCGCGGGCCGCACCCTGGTCCCGCCGCTCGGGCCGGGCCGGCTTCTGGCGGGCGACCCGGAGCGCTGGACCACGACGGTCACCGCCGCGCTCCGCGCAGCGAGGGCGGCCCGCCTGCGCTGACCCGTGCGCGCGCTGCGCTCTGCACCGCGCGCGACGCCCGGCGCCGAGTCTCCACTTTCGCACTGCGCGCGCGGCGACCACGACAGGCGCGGGACGGAGACTCGGCGAGATCCGGCGCGGGAGCGGGCGTCAGCTCGGCTGGCAGGCGGCGGCCGTGCCGGCCGACGGGGTCCGCGGCCCGCCGGCCGCGCGCGGGTCGCCGGCGGTGCGCGGGACGGGCACGGGGAGCGCCGCGGGCGAGGACGGCGTGCCGTCGAACACGACCCGGTTCCGCCCCTCGCGCTTCGCGCGGTAGAGCGCCGCGTCCGCCCGGGACACCAGGGTGTCGCGCGCCTCGCCGTCCGCGGCCATCGCGCCCCCGAAGCTCACCGTGACCCGCAGGCCGGGCGACAGCTCGTGCCACGGGTAGCCGGCGATCGTCGCGCGGATCCGCTCGCAGACGGCCAGCGCCTGCTCGTGCGGGGAGTCCAGCAGCACGAGCGTGAACTCCTCGCCGCCGATGCGCGCCGTGGCGTCGCCGACCCGGACGGCGCTGGTCATGATCTGCGCGACGCGGCGGAGCACCTCGTCGCCGACGGGGTGCGAGTGCTCGTCGTTGACGGCCTTGAACAGGTCGATGTCCGCCACCACGTAGGCCAGCTCGGCCTCCCGCCCGAGCCGCGCGGCGAGGACCGCGTCGAGGCCGCGGCGGTTCAGCAGGCCGGTGAGCGGGTCGTGCGCGGCGTCGTGCTGCAGGGTCTCGTTGAGCGCGGTGAGCTCGGCGGCGCGCTTGCGGGCCTGGTCGCGCGCCTGCCGGACCCGCTCGACGTCCAGCTGGGCGTTGACCACGATGCCGCGGCGCTCGGCGGCCTGGTCGCGCTGGGCCATGACCGCCTCGTGGTACCGGCGGTGGGTGTCGAGGGCCGCGCGCAGGTCGCCCGCGTCCTCGTGCACCTGGACGAGCTCGAGCAGCACGTCGGCGCGCTCCATCGGCCGCAGCGACTGCTCGGTCAGCAGCAGCCCCTCGGCCAGGGTGGCGACGGCGCCGGCGTGGTCGCCGCGCAGCCGGCGCAGCCGCCCGAGGGCCGCGTGGTACCGGATCGTCAGGTAGCGAGCTGCGACGCTGGGGAGCGCCGCCTCGACCGCCGTGAGCGCCGCTTCGGCGGCGTCCAGGTCGCCCCCGGCCATGTGGGCGCGCGCCAGCCGCACCTGGGCCTCGGCGGCCATGCGCGGGTTGCCGGAGTCGCCGCCGTCGGCGTCGGGGACGCCGCGCGCCGCCTCGAGCCCGCGCAGCGCGAGCTGCACCGCACGGGCGGCGAGCGCCCGCGCGCGCACGGGGTCGGTGGCGCGCAGGGCCTCGCTCTCGTCGGTGTCGAGCTTCGCCAGGCCCGACAGCGTGGCGCAGGTGCCGTCCGGGCGGTCCAGCTCGGGCCACAGCCGCGCGGCCTCGTCGAGCAGCTCGCGGGCCTTCTCCGGGAACCGGCCCATCGAGATGTAGGTGTCGGCGAGGTTGTTCAGCGCCGCGGCGAGGCCCTCGGTGTCGTGGAGCTCGCGCCGGATGGCGAGCGAGCGGTCCAGCAGCTCCAGGGCCGACAGGTTGTCGCCGAACCCGTTGTAGACCGCCGCGAGCCCCTGCAGCAGCCGGCCCTCCCACGCGCGCATCCCGTGGGTCGTGGCGAGCTCCAGCGCGTGCTCGATGGCCCGCAGCGCCAGCGGGTCCTCGCCGAGCAGGTGGTGGGCCCAGCCGCCGTTGTACTCGAGCTCGATCTCGACGGCCACGGCGCCCTCCGCGCGGGCCTCGTCGAGCAGCGCGGGCAGAGCCGCGACGCACAGCGCGGGGGCCGCGTCGCACAGCCGGTCGACGCGGTCCAGCTCCGAGCGCCAGTAGGACTCGCGGTCCTCGGCGGTGGCTCGGGCATGCGTCATGTTCGTCGTATCGGCGACGACCCCCGAGGGCTGGAGCGGTCGTCCGGGTGAAGTCCGCGGGGCGGACAGGTGACGTCCGGCCGGCGGGAAAGTGACGTGGCAGGGACCGAACGGGTGACGTGTCAGGGACGACGCGGCCCGCCCGCCCCGGGGACGCCGAGGGCCCGCCCCGGACGTGCCGGGACGGGCCCTGTGGTGCGGCGCGAGGCGCGCGCGGCGTCAGGCGATCGCCGCGACCGACTGCCGGGCGATCTCGAGCTCCTCGTTCGTCGGGATCACCAGCACGGTGACCTCGGCGCCGTCGGGGGAGATGACCTTCGGCTCCTTGATCCGGCCGGCGTTGCGCTCCGGGTCGACCTGGATGCCGAGGCGCTCCAGGCCCGCCAGGGCGTTGAGCCGGACGATGTCGTCGTTCTCGCCGATGCCGGCGGTGAACGTGATGACGTCGACGCGGCCGAGCTCGGCGTAGTACTTGCCGACGTAGCCCTTGATGCGGTGGTAGTAGACGTCGAGGGCGGTCTTCACCCGCTCGTCGCCCGCGGCCACGGCGTCGTGCACGTCGCGCATGTCGGTGTAGCCGGACAGGCCGAGCATGCCGGACTTCCGGTTGAGCAGCTCGTCCAGCTGGTCGATCGTGTAGCCGCCGACCCGGGCCAGGTGGAACAGCACGGCCGGGTCGATGTCGCCGGACCGGGTGCCCATGACCAGGCCCTCGAGCGGGGTCAGGCCCATCGAGGTGTCGATGCAGGCGCCGCCGCGGACGGCCGACGCCGAGGCGCCGTTGCCGAGGTGCAGGACGATCGTGTTGAGCTCCTCGAGCGGCTTGCCCAGGAACTCGGCGGTCGCGCGGGACACGTACAGGTGCGAGGTGCCGTGCGCGCCGTACCGGCGGATCTTGTACTGCTTCGCGACCTCCTGGTCGATCGCGTAGGTGTACGCGGCCGGCGGCATCGTGCGGTGGAACGCGGTGTCGAAGACGGCCACGTGCGGGATGTTCGGGAACGCGTGCCGCGCGGCCTGGATGCCCGCGACGTTCGCCGGGTTGTGCAGCGGCGCGAGCGGGGAGAGCTCGTCGATCTGCGCGAGGACGGCGTCGTCGATCACGGCCGGGCCGTCGAAGACGTCACCGCCCTGGACGACGCGGTGGCCGACGGCGGTGAGGTCCTCCTCGCGGAGCTGCGGGCCCTGCTCCTCGAACAGGCCGAGGACGAGGCGCATGCCGGTCTCGTGGTCCGGGACGGGCTGCTCGAGCACGGTCGCCCCGTTCGGGCCCTCGTGCTTGACCTTGCCGACCTCGAGGCCGATGCGCTCGACGATGCCGGAGGCGAGCGCGTCGCCGGAGGTGGCGTCGACCAGCTGGTACTTGATGGACGAGGAGCCGGAGTTGATGACGAGGACGTGGTTCACTTCGAGCCTTCCGGGGTCGCGCCCATGGCCTGGGCCTGGATCGCCGTGATGGCGACGGTGTTGACGATGTCCTGCACCAGGGCGCCCCGGGACAGGTCGTTGACGGGCTTGCGCAGGCCCTGGAGCACCGGGCCGACGGCCACGGCGCCGGCGGAGCGCTGCACGGCCTTGTAGGTGTTGTTGCCGGTGTTGAGGTCCGGGAACACGAAGACGGTGGCGCGGCCGGCGACGGCGGAGTCGGGCATCTTGGTCTGGGCGACCGAGGCGTCGACGGCGGCGTCGTACTGGATCGGGCCCTCGACGCTGAGGTCGGGGCGCCGCTCGCGCACGAGCTCGGTGGCGGTGCGGACCTTGTCCACGTCCGCGCCCGAGCCGGACGAGCCGGTGGAGTAGGACAGCATCGCGATGCGCGGCTCGATGCCGAACTGCGCGGCGGTCTCGGCGGAGGAGATCGCGATGTCCGCGAGCTGCTCGGCCGTCGGGTCGGGGTTCACGGCGCAGTCCCCGTAGACCAGGACCCGGTCCTCGAGGCACATGAGGAACACCGAGGACACCACGGAGGTGCCGGGGGTGGTCTTGATGATCTCGAAGGACGGCTTGATGGTGTGCGCGGTGGTGTGCGCGGCGCCGGAGACCATGCCGTCGGCGAGGCCGAGCTGCACCATCATCGTGCCGAAGTACGACACCGAGGACACGATCTCGCGCGCCCGCTCGACCGTCATGCCCTTGTGCTTGCGCAGCTCGGTGTACTCGGCGGCGAACCGCTCGAGCAGCTGGCCGGCCTTCGGGTCGATGACCTTCGCGGCGGACAGGTCCAGTCCGAGCTCGGTGGCGCGGGTCCGGATGGACGCCTCGTCGCCGAGGATCGTCAGGTCGGCGACCTCGCGCTGCAGCAGGGTGGACGCGGCGCGCAGGATGCGGTCGTCGCTGCCCTCGGGGAGCACGACGTGCTTGCGGTCGGACCGGGCCCGGTCGAGCAGCTCGTACTCGAACATGAGCGGCGTGACGACCTCGGGGGCCGGCACCTCGAGGGCGGCCAGGGCCTCCTCGGCGTCGGTGTGCTTCTCGAACAGCGCGAGGGCGGTGTCGACCTTGCGCTGCGAGTCGGCGGACAGCCGGCCGCGGGTGCCGGCGGCGGCGGACGCGGAGGCGAAGGTCCCGAGCTCGGTGCGGATGATCGGCAGCCGGCTGCCGAGGCCGTCGACCAGGCGGGACACCGTCGCCGGCGGCTCGAAGCCGCCGTTGAGGATGATGCCGGACAGCGACGGGAAGCCGTCGGCGGCGTGCGCCATGAGCAGGCCGAGCAGGATGTCGGACCGGTCGCCCGGGACGATCACGACGACGCCGTCGGACAGCCGCTCCAGCAGGTGCTCGATCGACATGGCGCCGACCAGGACGTCGGTGGCCTCGCGGGGCAGCAGCTGGGCGTCGCCGCCGATCAGGGTGCCGTCGACGGACTCCATGAGCTGGCGGACCGTGGGGGCGACGAGGAACGGCTCCTCGGGCAGCGCCCACGCGGTGGCGCGGGTGGACAGCTCGGCGCGGATCGCGTCGAGGTTCTCGGGGTCGCACCGGTTGGCGACGATCGCGACGACCTGCGCGTGCCCGGCCTCGAGCTCGGCGGCGGCGACCTCGGCGACCTGGCGGACCTCCTCGGGGGAGCGGCCCTGGCCCTTGACGCACAGCAGGACCGGCGCGCCGAGGTTCGCCGCGATCCGGGCGTTGAAGCCGAGCTCGGCCGGGCCGGCGATGTCGGTGTAGTCCGTGCCGACGACGACCACCACGTCGCAGTCGCGGGCGACCGCGTGGTACCGCTGCACGATGGTGGCGAGCGCCGCCTCGGGGTCGTGGTGCACGGCCTCGTAGCTGGTGCCGATGCAGTCCTCGTAGGACAGGTCGACGCCGTCGTGGGCGAGCAGCAGCTCCAGCACGTAGTCGCGGGTCTCGGTGGAGCGCGCGATGGGCCGGAACACGCCGACCTTCTGCACGGTGCGGGTCAGCAGGTCGACCAGGCCGAGGGCGACGGTCGACTTGCCGGTGTCCCCCTCGGGGGACGTGACGTAGATGCTGCGGGCCACGGGTGGGCTTCTTCCTCGTCGGCTTGGGCCGGGGTCGCCGGCCGTCAGGTGGTGGGATGAATTCTGCCGGACGCGCGCCGGTGAGTGGCGCCCCGGCGCGGGTGACGCGGGCCACCCGGGGTCCCTCCCGGCCGTCCGACGGCCGCCCCGTGTGACCTAGGTCCCAGACGACCGATGGCCCGCACCGGGGTGGTGCGGGCCATCGGCCACGTCGGGACTACTCGTTGTCGCCGCCCGTCGACAGGGTGGCGGTGGACTGCTGCGGGCCGCCCTCCTCGGTGCCGGTCTCGCCGGCGTCCGGCCACACCCAGTCGCGCACCTCGGGGAGGTCCTCCCCGTGCTTGCGGGTGTAGTCGTGCGCCCGGAGCCGCGCGTCGACCATGCGCTGCCGCAGGCCCGCGTACTTCGAGCCGAGCGACGGCACCTGGTCGATGACGTCGATCACCAGGTGGAACCGGTCGAGGTCGTTGAGCATGACCATGTCGAACGGCGTGGTGGTCGTGCCCTCCTCCTTGTACCCCCGCACGTGCAGGTTCTTGTGCCCCTTGCGGCGGTACGTCAGGCGGTGGATCAGCCACGGGTAGCCGTGGTACGCGAACACGATCGGCTTGTCCGTCGTGAACAGCGTGTTGAAGTCGCGGTCCGACAGGCCGTGCGGGTGCTCCCGCTCGTCCTGCAGCCGCATGAGGTCGACGACGTTGACCACGCGGACCTTGAGGTCGGGCAGCTCCTCGCGCAGGATGTGCGCCGCCGCCAGCACCTCCAGGGTCGGCACGTCGCCGGCGCAGCCGAGGACCACGTCCGGGTCCTCGCCCTCGACCTCGGTGCCCGCCCACTCCCAGATGCCGAGGCCGCGGGTGCAGTGCGCCACCGCCTCGTCCATCGACAGGAAGTTCGGCGCGGGCTGCTTGCCGGACACCACGACGTTGACGTACTGCCGGCTGCGCAGGCAGTGGTCGTAGGTCGACAGCAGGGTGTTCGCGTCCGGCGGCAGGTACACCCGGACGATCTCGGCCTTCTTGTTGACCACGTGGTCGATGAAGCCCGGGTCCTGGTGGCTGAACCCGTTGTGGTCCTGGCGCCACACGTGGCTGGACAGCAGGTAGTTCAGCGACGCGATCGGCCGGCGCCACGGGATGTGGTTGGTGACCTTCAGCCACTTCGCGTGCTGGTTGAACATCGAGTCGACGATGTGGATGAAGGCCTCGTAGCTGGTGATCAGGCCGTGGCGGCCCGTCAGCAGGTAGCCCTCGAGCCAGCCCTGGCACTGGTGCTCGGACAGCATCTCGACGACGCGGCCCATGCGCGCCAGGTGGTCGTCGACGTCGGTCGGCAGGTACTCGGCGTTCCACTGCTTGTTCGTCACGTCGAAGACGGCCTGCAGGCGGTTGGACGCCGTCTCGTCCGGGCCGAAGATCCGGAAGTTGTCCGGGTTCCGCCGGATGACCTCGGTGAGGTACTTGCCGAGCTCGCGCGTGGCCTCGGAGATCGAGCCGCCGGGCACCGGCACCTCGACCGCGAAGTCGCGGAAGTCGGGCAGCCGCAGGTCCTTGAGCAGCAGGCCGCCGTTGGCGTGCGGGTTGTCGCTCATGCGCAGGGTGCCGCCGGGGGACAGGGCGGTGATGTCCGCCTTGACCGAGCCGTCCGCCTCGAACAGCTCCTCCGGGCGGTACGACTGCAGCCAGCCCTCGAGGACCTGCAGGTGCTCGTCGGTGTCGCGGGCGCTGGCCAGCGGGACCTGGTGCGAGCGCCAGGAGTTCTCGACCTGCTTGTCGTCGATGACGGGCGGGCAGGTCCAGCCCTTGGGGGTCTTGAAGACGATCATCGGCCAGGCCGGGCGGGACTCGTCGCCCGCGGCGGCGCGCGCCTTGATCTCGGCGATCTCGTCCAGCACGACGTCGAGCAGCTCGGCGAACCGGGCGTGCACGGCCGCGTGGTCCTCGCCGTCGAAGCCGCCGACGAACAGGTGCGGCTTGTGGCCGTACCCGCGCATGAGGTCGAGGAGCTCCTCCTCGGGGATCCGCGCCAGGACGGTCGGGTTCGCGATCTTGTACCCGTTGAGGTGCAGGATCGGCAGCACGACGCCGTCCTTGGCCGGGTCGATGAACTTGTTCGAGTGCCAGGACGTCGCCAGCGGGCCGGTCTCGGCCTCGCCATCGCCGACGACGGCCGCGACCAGCAGGTCCGGGTTGTCGAACGCCGCGCCGTACGCGTGGGACAGCGCGTAGCCGAGCTCGCCGCCCTCGTGGATCGACCCGGGGGTCTCCGGGGCCACATGCGACGGGATGCCGCCCGGGAAGGAGAACTGGCGGAACAGGCGGCGCACGCCCTCCTCGTCCGGCGTGATGTCCGAGTAGACCTCGGAGTACGTGCCGTCCAGGTAGGCGCTGGCGACCAGTCCCGGGCCGCCGTGGCCGGGGCCGGTCAGGTAGAGCGTCGACTGCTGGCGCTCCGCGATCACGCGGTTCAGGTGCGCGTACAGGAAGTTCAGACCGGGCGTCGTGCCCCAGTGACCCAGGAGCCGCGGCTTCACGTGGTCCTTGGTCAGCGGCTCGCGCAGCAGCGGGTTGGCCAGCAGGTAGATCTGCCCGACCGACAGGTAGTTGGCCGTCCGCCACCAGGCGTCGATCCGTCGGAGCGTCTCATCCGACACCGGCTGGCCGGAACCGGCCCGCCAGGTCTCGGGCCTCGACGTCGTCGTAGTCATGCTCTCTCCCCGTTTCGCAGAACCACGGATGTGCCGTGGGCCCGGTCGAGCACCCCCCGCCGGGCCACACCAGCCTTGCGGCGCCTCGCGTCGCGAGCCGGGACGTCCGACCTAGGGGCGCCCCGTGGCCGCGCGAGGCGGCCGTCAACCATCCAACCTCATCCCCCTTCCGGGCGCACCAGGCCTGGGTCGCCAGGTGCCTGTGGGGCGCGTCACCTGCGACGACGTGCCTCCGAGGCGCTCGCGGGGAACGCTCGCCCAGCCGCGCCGGGTACCGTGACGGGGTGCCCCCGACCCCGCCCGCGGAGCCGCCGCCGACGCTGTGGCGGGTCGCCCGCACGCCCCGGATGATCGGGCTGCTCGTACTGTTCCTCGCCGTCGCCGCCGTCTGCGGGCGGCTCGGCGCCTGGCAGCTCGAGCGCGCGGAGGTGCGGGGCGCCGCCGCGCAGGCCGCGAAGCTCGCCGAGGTCGAGGCCCAGGAGCCCGTGCCGATCGCCGAGGTGCTGCTGCCGCAGACGACCTTCGAGGGCGCGCTGGTCGGGCGCCGCGTCGAGGTGATGGGCCGGTACGAGGCCGACGGGCAGCTGCTGGTGCGCGACCGCGCGCTGGACGGCCGCACGGGCTCGCTGGTGCTCACGCCCCTGCGGGTGGCGTCCGACGACCCGGCCGTCGACGGGGCCGTCCTGCCGGTGGTGCGCGGCTGGGTCGCGGGCGACGACCCCGCGGCGCCGGGGCTCGAGGTGCCCTCCGGGACCGTGACGGTGACGGGGTACCTGCAGGCGTCCGAGGACTCCGGCGCCGAGCACGGGACGCAGGCCGCGGGGACGACCGACTCGATCTCGTCCGCCGAGCTGCTCGGCGTGTGGGGCGGCCCGATCTGGACCGGCTACGCGGTGCTGACCAGCTCGCAGCCCGCGCAGGACGTGACGATCGAGCTGCTGCCGCCGCCGACGCGGTCGGGGACCGGGCTCAACATCCAGAACCTCGGGTACGCCGCGCAGTGGTTCGTGTTCGGCGGGTTCGCGGTGTTCCTGTGGGTGCGGCTGCTCAAGGACGAGGTGCTGCGGCTCTCGGGGGCGTTCGACCCGGAGGCGGAGCCGGAAGCCGGGTCGGACGCGTCGGACGCGTCGGACGCGTCGGACGCGTCGGGCGCGTCGGGCGCGGAGCCGGCGACCGGGCGGGACCCCGCGGCCGAGCAGGAGCCGGCGCCCGGGGACCGGGCGCCGAGCACCTGACCCGACCGCCGCGTCCCCGCGAGGTCATCACGCCCTGGTGAGGTCGTCACGACCTGGTGAGGTCGTCACTACCTGGTGAGGTCGTCACGACTTGGTGAGGTCGTCACTCGTGTGTGACGACCTCACCACGATGTGACGACCTCACCGCGATGCGTCCGACTCACCGCGGCGCGCCGCGATCAGCGCGGCGCTGGCGGCCGGCCCCGAGGGCGGTCCGGACCCGCGGTGGAGGTGGCGCGCGGCCGTCGTGGCGGGCTGCGGGTACGTGGTGCTGGCCGTGGCCTCGGCGGCGGTGGCAGCCGTGGCGCTGGTGGCAGCCGTGGCGCTGGTGGCAGCCGCGGGGCTGATCGCCGCGGCGGCGGGCCTGGCGCTGGTCAGGACCCTGGCGGCCCGCGCGCACCGCTCCCGCCGGCCGCCCGCCCTACTCCCGCTGCCAGGAGTGCCAGAGCGAGGCGTAGTCCCCGCCGGCGGCGACCAGCTCGTCGTGCGGCCCGATCTCGCTGATCCGGCCCGCGTCGACGACGGCGACCCGGTCCGCGTCGTGGGCGGTGTGCAACCGGTGCGCGATCGCGACGACCGTGCGGCCCTCGAGCACGGCGGAGAGCGACCGCTCCAGGTGCCGCGCGGCGCGGGGGTCGAGGAGCGAGGTCGCCTCGTCGAGCACGAGGGTGTGCGGGTCGAGCAGCACGAGCCGGGCGAGGGCGATCTGCTGCGCCTGCGCCGGGGTCAGCGCGGTGCCGCCGGAGCCGACCGGCGTGGCGAGGCCCTCGGGCAGCGCCCGCACCCAGTCCCACGCGTCGACCGCGCGCAGCGCCCGCTCGAGCGCCGCGTCGTCGGCCTCGGGGTCGGCGAGCCGCAGGTTGTCCGCGAGCGGGCCGACGAACACGTGGTGCTCCTGGGTGACCAGGGCGACGTGGCCGCGCAGCTCGTCGAGCGGCAGGTCGACCAGCGGCACCTCGCCCACGGTGACCGACCCGCCCGTGGGCGGGTGGATGCCCGCGAGCATCCGGCCCAGCGTCGACTTGCCCGCGCCCGAGGGGCCGACGACCGCGAGCCGCTCGCCCGGGCGCAGGCCCAGGTCGATGCCGTGCAGCACGTCGTGCCCCTCGCGGTAGGCGTACCGGACGCCGCGCGCGGTCACGTCCGAGCCCGCGGGCCGGGCGTCGCGCGCGGTGCGGTCGGGGGCCACGTCGGCGACACCGAGGATCCGGGCGAGCGACGTCGCGCCGACCTGGATCTCGTCCAGCCAGAAGATGAGCTCGCCGATGGGGTGGATGATCTGCGTCGCGTAGAGCGCGATGGTCGTGACCGCGCCGATCGTGGCGTGGCCCGTCGAGATGAGGTACGCGCCCCAGGCGAGCACCGCGACGACCGGCAGCACGAACGACGTGTCGACGCCGGGGAACAGCACCGAGCGCAGGTTGAGCGTGGCGCTCTCGGCCGCGAACGCCTCGCGCAGGTCGGCGTCCACCCGGGCGCGGCGGCGCGCGCCGAGGCCCAGGGCGTCGACGGTGCGCGCGCCCTCGACGGACTCCGTGATGGTGCCGTTGAGCGTGGCGTACGCGGCGGACTCGCGCAGGTAGGCCGGGGCCGCGCGGCGCAGGTACCAGCGCGTCACCGCCAGCAGCAGCGGGACGCCCGCAAGCAGGCCGATGGCGACCAGCGCGTTCGTGGCGAACGCGGCGAACAGCGTGAGCACGATCGTCGCGGCCGTGACCAGCAGGCGAGGCACGCCGAACCGGACCGTGTACTGGACGCGGTCGATGTCGGTGGTGGTGCGCGCGACGAGGTCGCCGGTGCCGGCGCGCTCGACCGTGGACAGCGGCAGCCGGGTGACCGTGGCGACGAACTCCTCGCGGAGCTCGGCGAACACCGACTCGCCGAGCACCATCGCGGCGCGCTGCGCGTACCGGATGAGCACCGTCTGAGCGAGCACCGCGACGATCAGCACGAGGACCGTCCGGTCGACGACCGACGTGGTGGTGCCGGAGACCACCGCGTCGACCAGCCGGCCGAGCAGCCACGGGCCGGCCAGGCCGGCGGTGGCGGCGAGCACGTGCAGCAGCACGACCACGCCGAGGCCGCGGCGGTGCCGGCGGAGCAGCGCGGCGGTGTGCCGGCGCAGCGCGGGGGCGTCAGCGACGGGCAGCTTCACGGCGGTCCTCCTCGTCGGTCGTCGCGGGGGTCGTGGTCGTGGGGATCGCGCCGTCCCCGGCCGGCGTCCCGGGGCGGGCGTCGTCGCCCTGCTCGTCCTCGGCGCGGGACACCACCGAGCGGTACGCCGCGCCGGTCGCGTCGCGCGCCGTGACGAGGTCGCGGTGCGTGCCGGTCGCGACGACCCGCCCGCCGGCGACCAGCGCCACCTCGTCGACGACGTCGAGCACCAGCGGGCTGGCGGTCACGACGACCGTCGTCGCACCGCGGCGGGCGTCGGCGAGCCGGCGGGCGATCCGCGCCTCGGTGTGGGCGTCGACGGCGCTGGTCGGCTCGATCAGCACGAGCACCTCCGCGCCGGTGAGCAGCGCGCGGGCGAGGGCGACGCGCTGCCGCTGGCCGCCCGAGAGCGAGCGGCCCTTCTCCTCGACCTCGCCGTCCAGGCCGCCGGGCACCGAGTCGAGCACGTCGCCCGCGTCGGCGACGCGCATGGCCTCGAGCAGGGCCTCGCGGTCGGCGCCGCCGCGCACGTCGAGCTCGTCGGCCAGCAGGCCGGTGAACAGGTGCGGGGTCGACTCGGCGACCACGACGCGGTCCCGGACCTCGGCGAGGCCGAGCTCGGTGAGCAGGGCGCGGCCCCAACGGACGCGGGACAGGCCGGGGTCGGGCGCGGCGTCGCGCGCGTCGACCAGCGTCCCGTCCTGGCCGGAGTCGTCGAGGTCCTCGTCGTCCGCCCCGCCGTGCCGCGCCGGACCCAGCCGGCCCAGCCGCAGCGCGAGCCGCGCGGTCTCGTCCGGGTCGGCGCTCACCAGCGCGGTGATCCGGCCCGGCCGCACGACCAGCCCGCTGCCCTCGTCGACCAGCGGCTCGCCGGTCGCGGGCGACGGGGCCGGGGTCGCGGGGTCGTCGGAGCCCGCGACGCGCACCGACAGCACGCGGATGATCTTGCGCGCGCCGACCACCGCGCGGGTGACCACGCGGATCGCCTCGCTCGCGGTCCACAGCGGCTGGGTGAGGAACGCCGCGAAGCCGTAGAACGCGACGAGCTGGCCCGGCGTGATGTCGCCGCTGATCGCGAGCCGCGCCCCGGCCCACACGACCACCGCGAGGAACAGCCCGGGCAGCAGCGTCTGCAGCGCGTCGAGCAGCGACTGGGTCTGCGACACCCGCACGCCGGCGGCGCGCACCTGCTGCGACTGGGCCCGGTACCGGCCGGAGAACACGTCCTCGCCGCCGATGCCGCGCAGGATCCGCAGGCCGGAGACGGTGTCCGCGCCGAGCGTGGTGAGCCGCCCGGTCGCCTCGCGCTGCTCCGCCTGCCGCCTCTGCAGCGGGCGGACAAGCAGCGACAGCACCGCGACGACGACCGGCAGCCCGAGCAGCACGAGGAGGCCGAGCGGCACCGACGTGCTCAGCAGCACGGCGCCGAGCACCAGGTAGGCCGCGATGCCGCCGACGAGGCGGGGGAGGATGGCGTACACCTCGCCCATCCGGAGCGCGTCGGAGGCGACCGTGGCGACGACCTCGCCGGTCGGCAGCTCGTCGGTCACGGCGTCGCCGGTCCGGGTCACGTGGTGGCCGACCTGCTGCGAGGACGCGAACGCGGCGCGCAGCCAGTTCTCGACGTCGAGCCGGTGGCCCCACACGTTCGTGCCGACCTGCACCATGCCGAGCGCGAACACCCCGAGGCAGCCGAGCCACAGCGCGGCGCCCAGGCCGTCGTCGAGCCCGTCGTCGACGACGCGCCCGAGCTGCCACGGGAGCAGGGCGGCGGCCACGTTGCCGACGACGGCGACCGCGGTCGCGCCCGCGAGCACGCCGAGCTGCCGGCGCCCCTGCCAGAGCATGAGGCGCCAGGGGCCGGTCAGCGGCGGTCGGCCGGGGTCGGGCTGGGGGAGGGGTCGCACGTCGGTCAACGCTACGGGTGACCCCCGACACAGCGGCAAGCGTTTTGACCGGTGGACGCCGCCGCGGGGCGCCGCCGTCGGCCACGACGCCCGCCGCGTGAGCGAGAATCGTCGGAGCGTCCCGCCCCCGCCCGAGGAGACCTGCTGCGATGACCGAGCCCACCGGCCAGCCCACGCCCGCCCCCGCCGCCGCCGCGGCGCGCCCGGCCCCCGTGCACCCGGCCGCGGCCGGCCGGCTGACGCGCTACCGCGTGATGGCGTTCGTCACCGGCACGATGCTGCTGGTGCTGTGCCTGGAGATGGTGCTCAAGTACGTGTTCCACGCGAACGGCGTCGACCCGGCGACCGGGTCGCCGCTGCCGGTGCTGGGCACCTGGATCGCGATCGTGCACGGCTGGATCTACGTGGTGTACCTGTTCACGGTCGTGCAGCTCTGGTCGGCGATGCGCTGGTCGCTGGGCCGGCTCGTGACGATGGCGCTCGCGGGCGTCGTGCCGGTCATGTCGTTCATCCTCGAGCGCCGGGTGCACGCCGACGCGCAGGCCCGCCTGGGCTGAGCCGCCGCCGGGTCAGGCCGCGGCGGCCGCCGACCGGCGCGCGCGCCACCGGGCCACGGGGCGCTCGACCAGCCACCAGCTCGCGGTCGCCGCCAGCAGGGTCAGCCCGACGCCGAGCGCGATCCCGCCGAGGTCGTCTGGGTGCCCGAGCCAGCGCACGATCGCGCCGTTCCACAGGTAGGCCGCGTACGACACCGTGCCGAGCGCGACCGCGGGCCGGAGCCAGCGCGACGGCAGCGTCCGCCAGCCGCCGACGTAGCTGATCAGCACGACGGTGGCGACGGCCACCGCGGGGACGCCCAGCAGGTACCAGGCGGTGTGCCCGGCCAGCCCGCTGAGCAGCGTGCCGCCGAGCAGCGCCACCACGATCCCGGCCTGCACCGCGCGACGGGCGCGGACCGTCTGCGGCAGCCGGGCGGCCAGCGCGGTGCGCCCCAGGTACCCCGCGCAGCCGATGAGCAGGGCGGCCCCCCACGACGTCGGCAGGGCGTACACCCGGGCCACGTCCGGCACGACGAGCAGGAGCGTCACCATGCAGGCGGCCAGCGCCGCGGCGACGGCGACGCCGGTGGTGGCGCGCAGCCACCCGCGGCGCCACGCCCAGGCCAGCACCAGGGGCCACACCAGGTAGAACTGCTCCTCCGCGGCGAGGGTCCAGAAGTGGTAGACCGACTCGCTGCCGTGCGGCAGGCCCGGGATGTTGATCGTGTACGTCAGCGCGGCGATCAGCGTCTCCGGCACCAGGTGCGCCTGGCCGAGCAGGTCGAACGCGCCCTCGACGACGACGTAGCCCGCGAGCATCAGCAGCAGCGGCGGGTAGAGCCGGAGCAGGCGGTGGCCGTAGAACCGGCCGAACCGGATCCGCCCGCCGCGGTCGAGGTCGCGCATCAGGACGCCGGTGATGAGCCAGCCCGACAGGGCGAAGAACACCGTGACGCCGAGGACGCCGGCGGCGCCGAACACGTCGGGCGCGGCGTGGTTCAGCAGCACCAGGCCGACCGCCAGGCCGCGGAGCGCGTCGAGGCCGGGCAGCCGAGCGGGCCGGGCGGGGGCACCAGGGGCGGGGGAGGCGGGCACCGGCGACGCCAGGCCCGTGCCGGGCAGGCCGGTGCCGGCGGTGGTCGTCGGCGCGGTCGCCGGTGCGTCATCCCTCACGTAACGGAAGGTATGTCCGCTTTGCGAGGTTTGAGAAGGGCGCTGCGCCGTGCGGGTGACGACCGGCACCGGATCTTCACACGGGGACCCGACGCTCACGTGACAGGAGGGTGGGGGGCGCGCGTCCAGGTCGCGGCGCCCGGCGGCCCCGGGACGTCGGTCCGGCCGGCGCCGACCCCGCGTGGCTATGCTGACGCCGCCCGGTGCGGAAGGAGGTGGCCGTGAGCCTGCACCACATGCAGATCGGCGAGGTCGCCGAGCGCACCGGCCTGTCGCTGCGGACCATCCGGTACTACGGGGAGGTCGGCCTGGTCCGGCCCTCGGCCCGCACGCACGGCGGATTCCGCCTGTACACCGAGCCCGACATCGCACGGCTGGAGCTGATCAAGCGCATGAAGCCGCTCGACTTCTCCCTCGACGAGATGGGTGACCTGCTCGGGGTGCTCGACCGGATCAACGAGCCGGGCATCGCCGCCGAGGAGCACGAGGCGCTGCTCGAGCGCCTGCGCATGTACCGGCTGGCCGCGGAGGAGCGGTCCCGGGCGTTGCGCGAGCAGCTCGCCGTCGCCGAGGACTTCCACGAGAGCCTCCGCAAGGAGATCAGCCGGCAGCGCCGGATCGGCGAGCGCTCCGGCTCCTGACGCCGCGTCGCGCGGGGTCGGCCGGGCGCCGCCGGGGTCGCCCGGCGCGTCCCGGGCTGTCGGCGGGGCGCACTACCCTGGTGGGGTGACCGACGCTCCCGACACGCCCGCGCCGCCGCCCACCGACTCGCCCCGTCCCGTCCTCGTCGTCGACTTCGGCGCGCAGTACGCGCAGCTGATCGCGCGCCGCGTCCGCGAGGCGAGCGTCTACTCCGAGATCGTGCCGCACACGGCCTCGGTGCAGGACATGCTGGCCAAGGACCCGTCGGCGATCATCCTGTCCGGCGGCCCGTCCTCGGTGTACGCCGAGGGCGCCCCGTTCGTCGACCCGGCGCTGTTCGAGGCCGGCGTCCCCGTGCTCGGCATCTGCTACGGCTTCCAGGCGATGGCCAAGGCCCTCGGCGGCGAGGTCGCGCAGACCGGCAACCGCGAGTACGGCGGCACCCCGGTCGAGGTGGTCGCGCCCGGCACCGTCCTCGCCGACAGCCCCGAGCAGCAGACCGTGTGGATGAGCCACGGCGACGCCGTGCACGCCGCGCCCGAGGGCTTCGAGGTCCTCGCGACGTCGGCCGGCTCCCCGGTCGCCGCGTTCGAGGACCGCGCCCGCCGCCTGTTCGGCGTGCAGTGGCACCCCGAGGTCAAGCACTCGCCGCTCGGCCAGCGCACGCTCGAGCACTTCCTCTACGAGGGCGCCGGCCTGGCGCCCGACTGGAACCCGGGCAACGTGATCGCCGACCAGGTCGAGCGGATCCGCGCCCAGGTCGGCAGCGCCCGCGTCATCTGCGGCCTGTCCGGCGGAGTCGACTCCTCCGTCGCGGCCGCGCTCGTGCAGAAGGCCGTCGGCGACCAGCTCACCTGCGTGTTCGTCGACCACGGCCTGCTGCGCACCGGCGAGGCCGAGCAGGTCGAGCAGGACTTCGTCGCGTCCACCGGCGTCAACCTCAAGGTCGTCGACGCGCGCGAGCGGTTCCTGCAGGCGCTCGCGGGCCACACCGACCCCGAGACCAAGCGCAAGATCATCGGCCGCGAGTTCATCCGCGTGTTCGAGGACGCCGCGCGCGAGGTCGTCGAGGAGGCGGGCGCCCACGGCGACGAGGTCAAGTTCCTCGTCCAGGGCACCCTGTACCCGGACGTCGTCGAGTCCGGCGGCGGCGAGGGTGCGGCCAACATCAAGAGCCACCACAACGTCGGCGGCCTGCCGGACGACCTGCAGTTCGAGCTGGTCGAGCCGCTGCGCGCCCTGTTCAAGGACGAGGTCCGCGCCGTCGGGCTGGAGCTCGGCGTGCCGGAGGCCATCGTCTGGCGCCAGCCGTTCCCGGGCCCCGGCCTGGGCATCCGGATCATCGGCGAGGTCACCCAGGAGCGGCTCGACGTGCTCCGTGCCGCGGACGTCATCGCCCGCGAGGAGCTCACCCGCGCCGGCCTGGACCGCGACATCTGGCAGTGCCCCGTCGTGCTGCTCGCCGACGTGCGCTCGGTGGGCGTGCAGGGTGACGGCCGCACCTACGGCCACCCCGTCGTGCTGCGGCCGGTGTCCTCCGAGGACGCCATGACCGCCGACTGGACCCGCCTGCCGTACGACGTGCTGGCGACGATCTCCACCCGCATCACCAACGAGGTCCCCGAGGTCAACCGCGTGGTGCTCGACGTCACGAGCAAGCCGCCGGGCACCATCGAGTGGGAGTGAGCTGACGTGCCACGGCCCGGTACCTCGGCAGGGGTGCCGGGCCGTGGTGCGTCTGCCGATCACTCGGCGCGGATGGGCCCTCGACCAGGACGTATGTCCTAGGCTGACGAGGTGTCAGAGGGGGGACCTAAGGCCCGACCTGCGGAAATCCGGCGTTTGTGCGCCGCTTCACAAGCCCAGATGATGGCTGTCTCGTGACCTTGGTCCCACGGCGCGGCTGACGGGGGAGACAGGCTCTTCCACGTGGGGCTCACAGGTTCCACCGGGTCGACCGACGGTCGTCCCGCACCGGGGGTAGCGGAAGGAAAGACCATGGCAACCGTGGCAGCGACGGGCGGCTCGAAGGCTGCTCGCGTCATCGGCATCATCACGGCGATCGCCGGCATCGTCCTCATCATCGCCGGCGGCGTCACCTGGGGCTCCGTCTCCAGCCACCTCGCCGACGAGAACATCACCGTCTCGGAGGACGCGGCCGCGTTCGGCGGCCAGGCCGTCACCAGCCCGTGGACGGCGTTCGCGCAGGCCGACATCATCCAGCACCACGCCCTCGAGGCCACCGGCGGCAAGACCTACGCCGAGCTCGACCAGGACGACCCGCTGCGCGACGTCGCGATGAACGCGTCCTTCCTGCGGGCCTCGCTGTTCACCTCGGTCGTGGCCTTCGGCGTCGCCGCCCTGGTCATGGGCCTCGGCGTGATGTTCATCCTCATCGGCTGGGCGCTGTTCGCCCTCGCCGGCCGCAAGGCCGTGGCGACCACGGACACCACCCGCCCCACCGGCACCGTGCCGGGCGTGGAGGAGGACGTGCGGGCCTGACACCCGCGCACCGCACGGCCGAGGGCCGGGACCCCGAGGGGTCCCGGCCCTCGGCCGTCCACGGGGCCGCGCCCGCCGCGCGCCCGGCGCGCGCCGCGCGGCACCTGCCGCCGAGCGAGTAGTCGACGCGTCGAGCGAGTAGTCGCTGACTACCCGCTCGACGTGTCGGGTGCCCGCTCGGCGCGTGACGCAAGCGCGCGGCGTGACCGTGCGGTGGGGCCGGTATGGCGGCGGCCGGGCTGAGGTGGCGCCGGCGGGTCGGCGCCGCCGAGCGCGGTGCCGCGCCGGCCGTGCGTCAGGGGGCGGGGCGGACCCCGGCGGTCGCGAGCACGCGCGCCAGGCGGCCAGGGTCGAGGGCGTCGCGCCACGTCCAACGGACGACCCGCAGGCCCGTGGCGCGGATCCGGTCCTCCCGGCGTCTCTCCGCCCACACCCTGTCCTCGACGGCGGCGCTGTCACCGACCCCGTCCACGCGGTACTTCAGCCGGCCGTCGAACTCGCCGACGACTCCGAGCACCTCCCAGAGGAAGTCGACGCGACCGACGAGCCCGCTGCTGTCGCGCATCTCGCGCTGCAGCGCAGCCCGCGGCAGGTCGAGCTCGATCATCCGTGCACGACTCAGCGACTCCCCGGGCGACTCGGCACCGGCGTCCGCGTCGGCCAGCACCCGGCGGGCCGCGCGGACCCCGCGCCCGCTCCCCGCGGCGGCGAGCTCCCGGGCAAGGTCGTCCGGGTCGACCCGGTGCCGGTGCAGAGCGTCGTCGGCCAGTGCGAGCCCGCGCGCGAAGGACCCTGTCCGGGACAGGTCGACGACGGTGCGGGCGAGCGTCGTGACGGTCACGCCGTCGACGGCGCGCACATCCGGGAGGGTGGTCACTCGGTGTCGCCGCACGCCGCGGGTCGAAGGAGTGCCCCGCGCGTCCAGGATCAGGACCTGCACGTCCGACGGCCATCCCTCGAGCAGCGGGAGCCGCCAGATCGCGGCGGCCGACTCGTACCCGAACACGGGTGCTGCGAGGCTCCGGGCCGCGGCGCGGACGAGGAGGCGGTGACGCTCGGCCCGGTCGGCGGACTCCCAGGTCGTGTTGGGCACGTATGCGCCGTACCGGACGCGCACGAACGCACCTGCTCGCACGGCGCGGCGGAGGTCCGCCCCTGCCAGTCCGCTCGCGCGCACGTCGTCGGCGGTGACGGGGGCGAGGGCAGCTGCGCTCGGTTCTGCGAGTGCCCTGGCGCTGCCCATACCTCCACCCTGCCGGACGGCACCTGCGGCGCGGCGGTCGTCCACAGGCCGATCTCGCGCCCCCGGTCTCGGAGGCTCAGCGCGCCCCGGAACCACCCGACGCCGAGCGAGCAGTCGACGCGTCGAGCGAGTACTCGCGGAGTACTCGCTCGACGCGTCGACCGCTCGGTGGGCGGTGCACCGGCGTCGCGGGCGGTGCGTCGGACGCGACGCCGGGGTCAGCGGGCGGCGCGCTGCTCGCGGCGCTTGCGGCGGCCCGCGGTCAGGAGCGAGCCGACCAGGAGGGCGACGCCCGCCGCGGCCAGCAGCACGATGAGCGCGAGCTGCAGGTCGATGCTGACGCCCGCCGCGACGGCGAGCACCAGGATGCCGACCGCCGCGACGATCAGGCCCCACACCACAGTGCCCGCCCGCGGGCCGCGGTCCTCCGGCTCCGGCACGGGTGCCGGGGCGGGGGACGGCGTCGCCGGGGTGCCGTACGCGGGGGCGCCGTACCCCGCGCCGCCGCCCGCGGGTGCGCCGTACGCCGGCGTGCCCGGGGCCGGGGACCCGTACGGGGACGGGCCGGTCGACGGGGCTGCGGCCGGCGCTGCCGCCCAGGACGACTCCCGCACCGGTGCCGCGGGCGCCAGCGGTGCGCCGGTCGCGGTCGGCTCGTCGTCGGCCGAGGGGGTCCCTGCGACGGTGTCGAGGCGGGCGGTGTCGCCCACGGCGTCGATCCGCTGCGTCGTGTCGTGGGTCGCGGCGCCCGCCGTGTCGTCGGTTCGCCGGCCGGCGTCGTGCGTCTCGTTGACCGCCGTGTCGCCGGCCGCGTCAATCCGCTGGGTGGCGTCGTGCGTCTCGATGACCGCGGTGTCGTCCGCCGCGTCGGTCCGCCTGCCGGCGTCGTGCGTCTCGATCACCGCCGTGTCGCCGACGGCGTCGATCTGCTGCGTGGCGTCGTCCACGTCCTCGGCGGCCGCAGCCGCGTCGACCCGGTCGATCTGCTCGGTGGCGTCCTCCGGGCTCTCGGCGTCGGTGCGCTCGATGCGCTCGGTGACGGGCTCGTCCGCGCCGTCGGGGCGGGGGGCCGCGGGGCCGGTGCTGGTCATCAGTCCTCCTCGATGGTGATGCTGCCGACGCCGACCTCGACCGTGAGCTCGATCTCGGCGTCCTCGCGGCCCGACATGGCCTCGCTGGTGAAGGTGCGGTCGTGGCCGACGCCGTCGCTCCGCTCGTTCTTGCCGTCGACCTTCCAGGTGACGTTGCCCGCGCCGGAGCTGACGTCCGCGACGACCGCGGCGCCCTCGGGGACGATGACCGTCACGTCGCCGAGACCGCCGCTGATCGGCACGGTCAGGGTGTCGTCGGTGAGCGGGACCCCGGTGAGGTCGACGGTGGCGTCGCCGACGCCGAACGAGTAGCCGCGCTCGGCCACGGCCCGGGAGGTCACGGCGGTGTCGATGCTCTGCACCGGCCCGCTGCCGTTGTCCCAGCGGTCCCAGTCGCCCCAGCGGGCGTCGTCCGCGACCGCCGCGGGGCCGGCGACGACGATGCCGACGATCGCCAGCGCGGTCAGGCCGCCCGCGGTGCGACCGCGGAGCCCGGAGACGATGATCGCCAGGCCGACGAGGGCCAGGCCGCCGCCGACGACCACGGCCGCGACGGGTCCGTCGTAGACGCCGGCCCGGTCGGCCGCGAGCAGCGCGGCCAGGCCGATGAGGATGAGCGCGACGACCACGCCGGTGACGGCGGCGCCGGGGCCACGGCGCGGGGGTCGCGGCGGGCGCGGGGGCGTGGGCGGCGCCGGGGGCGGCGGCGTCCAGCCGCGGCTCGGGGGAGCGGGCGGGT
>NZ_JAGXJG010000432.1:0-244 GCF_019091725.1 Cellulomonas sp. GbtcB1
GCGCGACGTCGACCTCGGTCGACTCGGTCCAGGACGGGAAGAACGGAGAGGTCTCGACGGTCCGGCGCATGTCCTCGCGCGACGAGATCGACTTGGGCCCGGCGTCGAGCACGACCACGGCCATCGCCGGGTCGAGCGGGCCGCCCGCCTCGCCGCCCGGCACGGGCTCGGCGAACGACGAGGCGTCGTCGGGGCCCGCGCGCCAGACCACCAGGCCGCCCAAGACCGAGCCCGCCGCCCACCC
>NZ_JAGXJG010000433.1:0-244 GCF_019091725.1 Cellulomonas sp. GbtcB1
CCAGGACATCGCGACGCCCTCCCGGCACGACGCCCGGGCGCGCACCGGCATGGTGCTCCAGGACCCGTGGCTGTCCGCGGGCACGATCCGGGAGAACATCCGGTACGGCCGGCAGTCGGCGACCGACGAGGAGATCCACGCGGCCGCGCAGGCCACCTACGTCGACCGGTTCGTGCACACGCTGCCGCACGGGTACGACACCGTGCTGGAGGAGGACGCGGCCAACCTGTCGGCGGGGGAGAAG
>NZ_JAGXJG010000434.1:0-244 GCF_019091725.1 Cellulomonas sp. GbtcB1
CCTCGACGACGGGGCGCATGGAGTCGATGCGGGTGTCGTCGACCCACATCGTCAGGGTTCCCTCGGCGCCGGAGTCGGCGGCGGGGCTGTCGGAGGTGGCGTCGGGCGGCGTGTCCGAGCTCGAGCACGCCGCGAGGGCGAGCGCGAGGACGGCCGTCGTGGCGGGGGCGGGGATGCTCCGTCGCATCAGGGTGTCTCCCAGCGTCAGAAGGGGCGGGGCGGGCAGGCCCCGGCACCGCCGGCG
>NZ_JAGXJG010000435.1:0-244 GCF_019091725.1 Cellulomonas sp. GbtcB1
GCGGTCTGCAGTTCGTCGCGCCGGAGCCGCGGGAGGGCGCGCCCGTCGTCGCGGCGACCCTGGACCGCGTGCTCGCCGCCCTGGCCCTGCCCGCGGACGCCGTGGTCGTCCACCGCCTGCTGGACAACGGCCCGCGGTGGCACGTGCTGCTCCTCGACTCCGCGGTCCGCGTCCTGGGCCTGCGCCCGGACTGGGCCCCGATCGAGGGCGTCGACGTCGGGGTGGTCGGGCCGCACGCCGAGGG
>NZ_JAGXJG010000436.1:0-244 GCF_019091725.1 Cellulomonas sp. GbtcB1
ACCCGACCCCGGCAGGCGCACCCCGCCCTGGGGACGACGCACGCCCATCGCCCCTGTGGACGACTCGGCGCCCGCACGAGCAGCCGCGCCAGCAGGCGCAACCGGGTCGCGCTCAGCCGAGCGGGACCTCCCAGGACAGCAGCGTCCCCTGCCCGCCGGGCGCGACCCCGAGGGAGAACGTCCCGCCGTGCTGCCGGGCGCGCGCGGCCAGGTTGCCCGTGCCGGAGCGGCGGGCGCGGGGGGC
>NZ_JAGXJG010000437.1:0-244 GCF_019091725.1 Cellulomonas sp. GbtcB1
GCCGCCCCAGCGCGCGGGAGAGGCCGCCCCAGTTCCGCTGGACGTAGCCCCGGGACAGCCGGGGGTTGGCCGCGGGGTCGCCGGCGGCCGCCGCGATCTGGGCGGCGGTCGCCCCCGGGGTCTCGAGGCTGGTCACCGGCCCGACGCTACCGGGCACCCCCGACACGCGCCCGGACGGGCGGCTGTCGGGGGGCGCGGGTACGGGCGTCGGCAAGGCCACCGCGCACGCGGTCGACCACGTCCC
>NZ_JAGXJG010000438.1:0-244 GCF_019091725.1 Cellulomonas sp. GbtcB1
ATGCTGGCGACGGGGGGGGGCGCGCGCCGCGCCGGGATGGCGCCGATCGTCGACCGGCTGCTGCCGATGTCCGCCAAGGCGGTCCGCCGCGCGCGGATGATCGTGCCGGGCGTGGCGATGCTGCTCTGGTCGGCCGCGGCCTTCGCGGCGGTCGGCCGCTGGGAGGGCGAGGCCGGGCCCTGGCTGCTGCTCGGCGTCGTGTCGGCCCCGGTGTGGGCGGGCGCCGCGCTGCGCGCCGCGTACC
>NZ_JAGXJG010000439.1:0-244 GCF_019091725.1 Cellulomonas sp. GbtcB1
GAGCAGGGGACCGCCGCCCCGCAGCAGCGCGACTCCGAGGTCGACGCCCTTCTCGAGGAGATCGACGACGACCTCGAGACCAACGCCGAGCAGTTCGTGCGCGGGTTCGTGCAGAAGGGCGGGCAGTGACGCGGGCCGACGGACCCGCTGATCCCGGCGGGGCGGCTGCCCGGGGCGTCCACCACCCCCGGGTCGTCGTCCTTCGTCGATTTCCTCGCCCAGCACGCCCCGGACCTGCTGCCCG
>NZ_JAGXJG010000440.1:0-244 GCF_019091725.1 Cellulomonas sp. GbtcB1
CGCGACCCAGGAGCTCCTCGGGACGCCGTCCTACCTCAGCCCGGAGCAGGCGACCCGCGGTCGCCTCACGGCGGCGTCGGACGTGTACGCGCTCGGGCTGGTGCTGGTCGAGTGCCTCACCGCCGGGCGTGCGTTCCCCGGGGACGCGCTGACGTCCGCGGTGGCGCGGCTGCACCGGCCGGTGCCGCAGCCCGAGCGGTTCGGGCCGCGGTGGGGTGAGCTCATCGGCTCGATGGCCGCGCTC
>NZ_JAGXJG010000441.1:0-244 GCF_019091725.1 Cellulomonas sp. GbtcB1
GCTCCCCGAGGACCCGCCCCCGCCCGGGCGCACCGGGCTGTCCTGCCAGCCCGCCTCGACCGCGGTGTCGACCCTCGGCCCGGTGCGCCGCCGGCACCTCGGCCTCGCGCACCTCGTGACCGCGGGCAACCGTGCGGACGTGTCCGGCAACTACCTCATGCAGTTCTGGCAGGACGACGACGCGACGGACGTAATGGAGCTGTACGTAGAGTCGATCGGCATCACATGCAACTTCTCCCGCCTC
>NZ_JAGXJG010000045.1:0-37758 GCF_019091725.1 Cellulomonas sp. GbtcB1
GCGTGCCGGCGCCGTCCGCCGCGCCCCCGCAGCCGCCCGCGGCGGCACAGCCGTCCGCCCCGGTGGCCACGCCCGCCGACGGCGCCACTGGCGCCCCGACCGGTCGGCGCGCTGCCCGTGCCGCCGCCACCCAGGAGCCCACGGTCCCGGCGGTGGACCAGCCGCAGCAGCCCCCGGCCGCCGCGGCGCAGCCCGCCGCCGAGGCCGCGTCGGTCGGCATCCGCCCCGTGGTCCCGGCCCAGCCGGCCCCGGAGCCCGCCGTCCCGCGCGTGGCGCACCACCAGGCGCAGCCGTCCCCGTTCCTGGTCACCCTCGACACCGGGCAGGTCATGTCCGTCACCGGCCCGGGCCTCATCGGCCGCGCCCCGCGCCCGGCCGCCGGCGAGCGCTGCGACCACGTCATCGTGGTGGACGACCCGGAGCGCAGCGTCTCGCGCACGCACGCGCGGTTCGGGATCGAGAACGGCACGTTCTGGGTGTCCGACGCCGGCTCCGGGAACGGGACGACGCTGCGGCTGCCTGGCGGGCGGGTCGTGCCGGTGCCGGCGGACCAGCGGGTGCTGGTGCCGTCGGGGTCGACGATCCAGGTGGGCGACCGCGGGGTGCGGATCGACGCGCCGGGGGCGGCGCGGGGCTGACGTGTCTCGACCGGTGGTCCAGGTCTGTGCTGCGCCCGTCGTCGACGTGACCTGACGGCGAGCTGCGCGAACCGGAGAACGGGAACCACGCCGCTCCCCATCGCGACGCTGCGCGTCGTCGGGTCACGCGGCGGTGGTCACCGCTGGTGCTGCGCGAGGTCCGACGCGGTAGGCGCCTCAGCGACGGGGACGTGACGGCGCGCACGCATCCTGATGGTGGCTGCGGCGACGGCCCCGATCGCGACGACCAAGGCACCGGTGCCCAGGATCAGCGGCAGCGCCGAACCAGATCCGGGATCGTCCTGCTCCGGGAAAGCGGTCGGGTCCTCGCCGGCGGTGTCCGAGGGCTCGTCCTCCGCGCCGACGTCCGCGTCCTCCGGGGTGCCGAGGATCTGCCCGGCGGTGGGCAGCAGGTCGGGCTCGTCGGAGACGAAGGGGTTTTCGTCGGGGAAGGTGGTGGGGTCGACCGTCAGGAGGACGCGGGTGTTGACGATCCCGTAGCCCCAGTTCGGGTCGTGCTGCCACGTGTCCTTCACCTCGCCGTCGGTGGTCCGCACGAGTGCCTGCAGGATCTGACCGTCGGTGGCGTCAGGATGGAGCGACCACAGCAGGGCCAGTGCCCCGGCGGTGTAGGCGGCGGCGTTGGACGAGCCGGTCGTGGTCCCGTAGCTGTCCCACGTCGGTGACAGCGCGCGGATGTGCGCGCCGGGAGCCACGACCCCGAGACGGGGGCCATACACGCTGCCGTCGTCCAGGGTCATGTCGGACGTGATGGTCCCGGTTGCCACGACGCCGTTGAGGGTGGCCGGGAAGCCGGTCACGATCGTGCCGTCGTTGCCCGCCGAGCCGATCAGGATGACCCCGGCGCGTTCTGCCTCCGCCACCACGCCGGCCGACATCTGCTGGGTGCCGGGGACGAGGATGATCTCGGCGCCGTCGGCGAGCGCGTCGCGCACGGCATCGTCAGCCAGGTCCTCCTGGCCGGCCGGCGTCTCGCACGGCTGTCCCTCGACGTACACGGCGTAGGTGCGGAGGGTGACGCCGGGAGCGATACCGGGGATCCCGGGCTGTCCCGACAGTCCGGCGTCCGTGCCGACGAGCATCGTCGCGATCGACGTCGCGTGCTGGGCATCGGCACCCGTGGACGTGGCCGGATAGGGCTGGCCGCCGGTCGCCGCCGCGCAGTACGACGGCTCGTGGGGCTGCACGTCGGCGCCCGCGAGGTCGGCGACCGCGGTGTTGACCCGTCCGTCGAGGACGGCCACGGTGATGCCCTCGCCGGTGGCGCTCTGATGGATGTCGGCCATGCCTGTGGCCTCGTAGTACCAGCGGCCGTCGTCGGCGCCGGGGACGGCCGCGCCCGCCCATCCGGGAGCGAGCAGCACTGCCATCACCACTCCGCCGTGCACGGCGGCTCCTCGGAACCGGAACCTGCCGGTCGACAGACGCACGCGGCCGACGGCGCGGCTCACGCCGCCGCTCGCCGGCCGCGCGCGAAGGTCACCAGTCGTCCTGGTCGTCGTCCGCGACGGACGGCGCTGCGGCCACGGGCCGCAGTGCGTCGCGCCCGCCGGCACGCGCAGCCGCGCCCAGGTCGGGGCGCTCGGCGCCCTCCTCGACGTCGATGTCCGGGGCGAGCAGCCCGCCCGAGCCGCGCCGCTTGGAGCCCTTCGCGGCTCCCGCGCCACCGCCGCCGCCCATCGGGGCGCCCATCATGCCGCCGGAGCGGGCACCGGATGCGCCGGCGCCAGCGGTGCCAGCCTGCGAGCCCTGGACGAGGGCGGAGGTCGAGCCGGACAGGCCGGAGCCCGAGGTGCCGGCGCCGACCGTCCCGAGCGGGACGCCCGTGGCAGCGCCGACGCTGCCCGCGCCGCCGAGCCCACCGACTCCGCCCATGCCACCGGCGCCGCCGGCGGCGAGCCGGTTGAGGCCCGCGCCGCCCAGCGCCGCGCCCCCGATGGTCAGGCCGCCCGCGAGACCGCCCGCACCCAGGCCGGCGAGGCTGTTCGCGCCGCTGCCGCCCGACGAGCCGGAGCCGCCGAGGAACGCGCCGCCGCCGGTGCCGGAGCCGCCCGGGATGGTGCCGCCGACGAGACCGTCCGAGGACGTGCCGTCACCTGAGCCAGGGACGTGACCGCCCCCGAGGCCGCTGCCGCCGCCGGTCGAGCCACCACCGGTGAAGATCGGGTCGGTGCCGACCGTGCCGCCCGATCCGCTGCCGCCGGAGCCGCCGGAGCCGGTGGTGACGCCGCCCGTCGAGCCGCCGCCGGGCGTCCAGGACGACCCGACCAGACCGGCGCTACCGCCGGAGGAGGGCGAGTAGGCGTTGACGCCCTGGCTGCTGCCGCCGGACGAGCCGCCAGACCAGGACCCGGAGACGTTGGTGCCCCTAGGCCCCGTCCCGCCGCCCTCGGTCCCGGTCGTGCCTGTCGTGGGGTCCTCGGTGCTCCGATCGGCGTCGGGGGCGGCGAGGCTGATGCCACCCAGAGTCGAATCGAGCTGTCGGAGCGCCGCCGCGGCCTCGGCCTCGCGTGTTGCCTCGCGCTGCCTGGAGAGGATCTCGCCGGCGACGACGCCGGTCACCGGGCCGATCCCGGGAAGCGCGACGGTGGTCGCGGCGGTCAGCCCGGCGCGCTCTCCGAACGAGAGCTCGCCCGGAGGAAGATCGGCGTACGCCTGCTTGGCCGCCACCACCGCTGCGGTCGCCTGCGCGTTGCCCTGGGCGAGCGTGGAGAGGTAGTCGGCGACCGTTGCCACCTCGCGAGCGAGCTCGGCGAACCGATCGGTCGCCGCTTCGGCCCCGGCACCGGACAGGCCCGGCTCGCTGCCGACTGCCCTCAACGTGTCGACGGTGGTCTCCATACCGGAGGAGTACGACATCAGCTGACGAACGGACGTGTCCATGGCGCCGAGGTCGGCATCCCGAGTACGACCGAGCTGGTCGGCGTTGTCACCCATGGCTCCCCCTTGCATTGGTGTGAGTCGCGTCGTGTGCGGCGGTGTGCTCGACGGCGCGCCTACGCCGTCGCGTGATGACGAGGGCGACGGCGGCGCCGGCGATCAGGAGCAGCCCCGCGCCGCCGCCCACGAGCGCACCCATCGGGAGACCCGACCCGGCCCCGGGTTCCGCAGGAGCTGCCGCGTTGTCGTCGACCGGAGCCTCGTCCGTCTCGCCCTCGGGCGTGGCGGCGGGCGCGCCATCGCCGACGACATCGGCGATCAGGGGCAGGGTGCCGTCGTCACGCAGGAGAGGGTTCTCGTCCGGGTACGTGGTCGGGTCGACAGACAGGAGCCCGCGAGGGCTGACGGTGCCGTAGCCCCACTCCATGTCGCGGGCCGGTGTCTCCTTCACCTCGGCGTCGGTGGTGTGGATCAACGCCTGGATGATCTGGCCGTCTGTCGCGTCCGGGTAGAGCGACCAGAGCAGGGCGAGTGCTCCCGCGGTGTATGCGGTGGCGTTCGACGACCCCGTCGTGGTCCCGTAGGTGCTCCAGTCGTCGCGCATCGCGCGGATCTTCGCCCCGGGGGCGACGGCGGCCAGCGACGGCCCGACCGGGCTGCCCTCGGCCAGGGTGACGTCTGAGGTGACGGTCCCCACGGTCACGACACCATTCGCGATGGCGGGCATCCCCGTCAGGGCTCCGTCGTTGCCTCCAGCGGCGACCACGATGACGCCTGCGCGCAGCGCTTCGGCGACACCGTCCATCGTGAACCGCCCGGCCCCGGGCACGGCGATGATGTCCGCGCCGTCGGCGATGGCGTCACGGATGGCGTCGTCCTGGTCGTCCTCCTGCCCTGCGGGCGTCTCGCACGGCAGGTCGCCGTAGCGGATGGCGTAGGTCCGGACGGTCGCTCCGGGGGCGACGCCGGGGATGCCCGGCGCACCCCCCGTGCCGGCGTCGGTGCCGACCAGCATGGTGGCGATCGAGGTCGTGTGCTTCGCCACGGCCTCGGTCGAGGTGGCGGGGTAGGCCTCGCCACCTGCATCCGCGGCGCAGTACGAGGGCTCGTGCGGCTGCACGTCGGCACCCACGAGGTCGGCGACCGCCGGGTTCACCGCCTCGTCAAGCACCGCGATCGTGATGCCGGTACCGGTCGTGCGCTGGTGCAGCTCGGGCAGGCCGGTTGCCTCGACGTACCACCGACCGTCGTCCGCCCCGGGAACCGCAGCGGTCGCGGACCCGGCCGTCAGGATCGTCACTGCCGCGACCACGAGAGTGATCGCGGTGGCTCGCGGCCGACGGGGCGGGAGCACGCGCATCACAGGGATCGGTTCTGCCCGCCTCGACCCGGTGCCGGGGTCGCTGCCGCCGGGTCGAGGCGGGCAGCGAGGAGACGCATCTGCTCTTCGACCGCGGCGTCCTGCTGCTCCAGAGAGAGCGCGCTGTCCGCAAGCGCCTGGCGGCACGCGTCGATGGTGCTTCGGATCGCGTCGAGACGCTGCTCGGCCTGCTGGAGCGCCGACTGGTACTTCGTCGCGAACGCCTGCGCACTCGGGATCTCCGGCCACGCCCCGGACTGGCCCTCGCGCAGCCGCGAGATCTGCCCCTTCAGCCGGTCCGTGTCGTCGAACAGCGTCACGAGCTGCCCCAGCCGGGCCTGCAGGACCTGGGTCCTGACCTCGACGTCGCCTGCCACGTCCGTCCTCCGCAAGAAGTCTCGTCCGCGTCGCCCCCTGCGACGCGATGGCCGCGCGGTCGCGCCGCTGCCGTCGTGGGTGACGGCGGGCGCGACCGCGCGGGTCGTGCTGGGTCGGCCCCGCGCTCAGGCGCCGGGGCCGGGGTGGTTCACCAGCGGGCGGCGTTGGCCCGCTCGGTGGACTGGTACTCCTCGCCGGAGGTCGACACCGCGCGGCCGACGTCGGCCAGCAGCGCCTTCATGTCCGTCAGCGCGGCCTCCCACTTCGCCTTCGCTGCGGTGTAGGCGGTCGACGCCTCGCCGGACCAGTTGGCCCGGAGCGGCTGCAGGGAGCGGTCGAGGTCCGCCAGGCGGGACTCGATGTTGCTCGCGCTCGACTGGATGTCGGCGGCGGCGGTGGACAGGCCACCGAAGTTGACCTTGAGGTCAGCCATCGTCTCGTCCTCTCCCGGTCAGCCCAGCCGGCCCTGAAGGCGGCTGAAGGTGGACTGCTGCGACTCGTCCGACGCGGTGTACGTCGACTGCGAGGTGAGCAGGTTGGCCTCGAACTCGTTGAGCGCGGACACGATCTTGTTCGCGTCCTCGCGCCACCGGGCCATCAGCGCGTTGAACGCGACGGCGCCCTGGCCCTGCCAGTGCGACCCGATGCCGGACAGCTTGCCCTCGAGAGCGCTCAGCTCGCGCTGCAGCTCCCCACGGCTCTGGACCACGGCGTCGGCGCCCTGCTTGAGCGCGCCGTCTGCTGCGGAGACCTCTGCTGCCATGTCACCTCCCCCTACACGGCCCGGTGGGCCTGCCTGACGTGCACCCCTGCGGCGCCGCCTGTGCCCGAGCTCACTCGACCCCGGAACCGCGACGAGGCTATCCGACAGGTCGCGGACACGTCAGGTGGGATCACCCGCCCTGTGGACAACCACGCTGACTGGTGTCACGGATCACCCGTTCGGCCCAGTCATGCGGAGCGTTCTGTCACCCGGCGTCCCATTTGCCGGGCACGGCGCCCTCCGCGCGGGGGACGGCCGTCCGGGCACCGGGCCCGCGAGTCCACCCGGACGGCCGCGCCCACCCGTGCGCCCCGCGGGCGGGATCGGCTGCCGTCGCTATGCTGACCGCCGACCTGCCCAGGGAGTACAGGGGACCCGATGACAGACGCACCCGCCGCCACGACGTCCGTGGGGACGCTCGTGCGGGTGTCGGTGACCGCCGGGGACCGCCGCCTCGACCTCGGCATCCCGGGCGCCGTGCCGATGGCCGAGGTGGTCCCGGGCCTGGCCCGCGCGCTCGGCCTGCTCGACGCCGCCACCGCGCACGGCGGCTACCGCCTGGTGCGGGCCGACGGCACGCCGATCGACTCCGCGCGCAGCCTGCTCGCCGAGGGCGTCGAGGACGGCGCCGTGCTCACGCTGGAGTCCGGCGCGCGCCGCGAGGCGGAGCGGATCTACGACGACGTCGTGGAGGCCGTGGCCGACGCGGTGGAGAACCAGTACGCGCCGTGGACGCCGCGCGACTCCGCGCTGAGCGCCGCGTGGGCGGCCGGCGCGCTGCTGCTCGCCGGCGCCGCTCTGCTGCTCGGCGCCGACCGGGCGTCGCTCGTCCCGCCGGTCGTGGCCGCGCTGGCCGCGGTCCTCGCCCTGGTCGCGGGCGCCGTCGTCGGCCGGGTGGGCACCGAGCCCGCCGCGGGCCGGGTGCTCGTGCTGACGGCGCCCGTGCTCGCCGCGGTCGCCGGGCTCACCGCCGGCTCGGGGGCGCCGTCCTGGGGCTGGCCCGCCGCGCTCGCCGGGACCGGGGTGCTGGTCGCCGGGCTGCTGGGCATGCCGGCGCTGGTCGACCGCCGCGAGCTGAGCGCCGCGCCGCTGGCCGGCGGGCTCGCGCTCGCCGTCGCCGGGACCGCGATCGCGCTGACCGACGCCCGCCCCGGGGAGGTGCTGGCGGTCGTGGTGGCCGTCGTCGCCACCGCCAGCATCGGCGTCCCGTGGCTCGCGCTGTCCAGCACGCCGCTGCGCGTCGTGTCCCCGCGCAACGACGCCGAGATCCTCGCCGACCCGCCCGCGGTGCAGTCCGCGCGGGTCCGGGCGCAGCTCGCCGCCGGCCACCGCATCCAGGTGGCGCTGCGGGTCGCGATCGGGGTGCTCGCCCTGGTGGCCGCGCCGGCGGTGGTCGCGACCGGCGTCGCCGGGACGGTGCTGCTGGTGCTCGCCGCCGCGGGCCTGCTGCTCGCGACGCGGCAGACCTACTCGCGCCTGGACGTGCTGCTCACCGTCGGGCTGTCCGTGGCGCTGCTGGTCGTCGTCGCCGTCGTGGCCGCCGCGCAGCACCCGGGCTGGCGCCCGGCGCTCGTGGGCGTGGCCGGGGCGGCCGCCGCGGTCGTCGTCGGCCTGGGCCTGGTCGCCCCGCGCCGCCGGGTCGGCCTGGCGCGGCTCGGCGACTTCCTGGAGATCGCCTGCCTGGCCCTGCTGCTGCCGCTCGGCGTCGTCGCGGCGGGCCTGGTCTGACCCGTGGCGTCCAAGCGCGACCTCGTCGAGGCCCAGACCTACAGCCGTCGGCGGCTGCTCACGGCGTTCACCAGCGGCGCGCCCGGCGGGCGGGAGCTCGAGCCCACCAAGCCGCTGCGTGGCGTCGTCGCGGGCGTCTCGCTCTCGGTGCTGCTGGTGCTCGGCAGCCTGGGTTTCGGCCTGCTCAGCCCGACCCTGCCGGACGGCTGGGACGACCAGTCGCTGATCATCGTCGAGGGCGACGGCAGCCGGTACGTCGGCATCCAGGGCACGCTTCACCCGGTGCTCAACGTGACGAGCGCGCGCCTCGTCCTCGACTCCGGCTCGTTCCACGTGGTCGACGTCAGCGAGGACGACATCACGGACGCGCCGCGCGGCGCGACCATCGGCATCGCGGGCGCCCCGGACGAGCTGCCGCTCGCGAGCCGGCTCGCCGCGACGGGGTGGGAGGCGTGCGTCGCGCCCGACGGCGGCACCGCCCTGACGATCGACCCCGACGCCCCCGCCCCGGTCGCGGACCCCGGTGCCGGCGCGCTCGTGCAGGCGGCCGGGACGCTGTATCTCGTGTCCGACGGCACCCGGCACCGCATCCCCGCGGGCGACGAGGCCTCGGTGCTCCGCGCGCTGGGCCTGGACACCGCCACGCCGCTCGCCGCGGGTGCCGACTGGCTCAACCTGGTGCCGGTCGGCTCGGACCTCGCGCCGCTCACCGTCGACGGCGCGGGTGACGCCGCGCTGCCCGAGGGCGGGCTGCCGATCGACACCCGGGTCGGCACGCTGGTCGAGGTGACCGGGGTCGGCGACGGTGCGCGGCGGTACGTCGTCGACGCGCGGGGCGAGCTCGCGCCGCTGTCCGACCTCGCGTACCCGCTGTACCTGCTCGGCGCCGGCGAGCTCGCCGCGCAGCCGCTCGAGGTCACCGCCTCGGAGATCGCCGCCGTGCGGACCTCGGCGACGCCGGTGGCGCCGGCGGACCTGCCGGCCACCGTGCCGACGCTCCCGGCCGCCGGGTCGACCGCCTGCGTCGTGCTCACCACCGGCGACGCCGAGCGGGTCGACCTGGTCCTGCGCGACGGGGCCGAGGTCGCCGCGGGCGTGCGGGTGGCCCCGGGGTCGGGCGCCCTGGTGCGCGCGCAGACGACCGACGGCGCAGCCGCGACCGTGCGGCTGGTGGACGGCTCGGGCCGCGCGTACCCCGTGCCGGACGCGGGCGACGAGGTGCTGGCCCGGCTCGGCTACGCGCCCGACGACGTGACCCGCGTGCCTCCGGCGTGGGCCGACCTGCTGCCGGCCGGCCCGGACCTGACCGTCGAGGCGGCCGCGACCGAGGTCTCGGGCGGCACCGCGGCGTCCGGCCTCGGCGCGACGACGGGCTCGACGGGCGCGAGCACCGAGGCGCCGTGACGCCCCGACCCGCGCGGGGCGGGCGGCCGGTCCTCGCCGGTCTGGCCGCCGCGCTCCTGCTGACCGGCCCCGGCGCCGGCGCCGCGCTCGCTGCGGCCCCGGCGCCCGCGCGGCTGCCCGCCGCCACGACCACGCAGTGCACCCAGGAGAAGACCCAGTACGTCGCCGAGGCCCCGCCGGCCCTGGCCCGCCTGGCCGCCGAGCGCGCCTGGCAGTCCGCCACCGGCGAGGGCGTCCTGGTCGCCGTCGTCGACTCCGGCGTGGACCCGGGCAACGCCCACCTGACCGACGCCGTGGTCCCCGGGGTCGACCTGGTCGGCGCGGCGGGCGACCCGGCCGGGCGCACGGACACCGCCGGCCACGGCACGGCGGTCGCGGGCCAGATCGCGGCCCGGGCGCTGCCGGACGTCGACTCGGGCGTCGTCGGCCTCGCGCCCGCCGCCACGATCCTGCCGGTGCGGGTCTACTACGCCGACGACGACCAGGCCCGCGAGCAGGGCGTCGCCCCGGACGCCGGTCGGATGGCCGCGGGCATCGACGCCGCCGTGGCCGCGGGGGCCCGGGTCGTCAACGTCTCGATGAGCACGCCGAACGACACCCCGGCGCTGGCCGACGCGGTCCGGCGGGCGACCGCGGCGGGGTCCCTGGTGGTCGCCAGCGCCGGCAACCGGAACACCAGCAGCGACGAGACCGACGGCCCGCGGTACCCGGCCGCGTACGACGGCGTGCTCTCGGTGACCGCCGTCGACGTCGACGACCGGCCCGCGGGCGACGCGATCCACGGCGAGCACGTCGACGTCGCGGCGCCGGGCACCAACGTGCTCACGACCTTCCACGCGGCCGGCGACTGCATGCTGTCCGGCGAGGGCACCTCCACCAGCTTCGCGACCGCCTACGTCAGCGCCGCCGTGGCGCTGCTCGCCGAGCGGTACCCCGAGGAGACGCCCGCGCAGTGGGCCTACCGGCTCGAGGTCACGGCCGCCCGCGCGCAGCCGCCCGAGCGCGACGACCTGGTCGGCTGGGGCGTCGTGCGGCCGGACGCGGCCCTGGCGTTCGTCGACGACGGCACGGCGCCCGGGCCGGTGAGCCCGGTGCACGGGCGCCCCGACGCCCAGGCGGCCGACGTGCGGACCGTCGACGTGTCGCCGCGGGAGGACCCGCTGGCGGGTGCGCGCGCCGGAGCCGTGTGGTGGGGGATCGGCGGGACCGCCGTGGTGCTGCTCGCGGCGCTGGGCGCGCGGGTGGCGGGGCGGCGCCGCAGGGGCTGACGGTCGTCCCGCCGGCCGGCCGCGTCAGGACGCGGCGGCGGGCGCGGGTGCCGCGGTCGCCGCACGCAGCCGCTGCGCGCGCTGGGTCCGCACCCCGTCGACGGTGAGCAGCACGAGCGCCACCCACACGAGCCCGAAGCCCCACCAGCGCGCCGGCGGCATGGTCTCGTGCAGCACCAGCACGCCGATGATCAGCTGCAGCACCGGCGCGAGGTACTGCAGGCTGCCGACGACGCTCAGCGGCAGCCGGCGCGCCGACTCCCCGAACAGCAGCAGCGGCAGCGCCGTCGCGATCCCCGTCCCGGCCAGCGCGAGCGCGTGCCACACCCCGGTGGCGGCGAAGGTCGACCCGCCGGACGCCCCGAGCCAGATCAGGTACCCGGCGGACACCGGCGCGAGCACCAGCGTCTCCGCGGCGAGCCCCGGCGCGGCGGCGACGCTGCGCCCGACGCGGTTCCTCAGCAGGCCGTAGACGCCGAACGACCCGGCGAGCGTCAGCGCCACCCACGGCAGCCGCCCGAGCCCGACCGTGATGACGACGACCGCGGCCACGCCGAACCCGAGCGCCACCCACTGCGTCCGCCGCAGCCGCTCGCGCAGCACGACGACCGCGAGCAGCACGGTGACCAGCGGGTTGATGAAGTAGCCGAGCGCGGCGTCGACCACGTGCCCGCCGAGCGCGGCGAACACGAACGTCAGCCAGTTGACGGCCAGCAGCACGCTCGCGGCCGCGACCAGCGCCATCGTCAGGCGCGAGCGGAGCGCGACCCCGAGCGCGCGCCAGGTGCGGGTGGCCGACAGCACGACGGCGCAGAAGATCAGGGACCAGAGCACGCGGTGGGCGACGACCTCGACGGCGCCCGTCGGCTTCAGCAGCTCGAAGTACAGCGGCAGGACGCCCCACAGCAGGTACGCGCCGACGCCGGCGGCGAGGCCGCGGGGGTCCAGGGCGCCGGTGGTCGCGGGGGCCGCGGCGGTCGTGGGCGGGCCGGCGGGGGCGGACGGGGAGGGCGTGCTCACGACCCGACGCTAGCGCCGCCCACCCACGCGCCCGGGCGCCGTCCACGCCCCCTCGGGCAGAACGGCGGGAAGTCGGGGCAGATCGGCAGAGGTTAGGTCGTCCTACACTGGTCGGCGGACCCCATGAAGGAAGGCACCTGCGTGACCTCGAACCGCCCTGTCCGCGTGGCCGTCGTCGGCGCCGGCCCCGCCGGCATCTACGCCTCGGACATCCTGAGCCGCTCGGGCCTGGACGTCTCCATCGACGTCATCGAGCGGCTGCCCGCACCGTTCGGCCTGGTGCGCTACGGCGTCGCCCCCGACCACCCGCGGATCAAGCAGATCATCGTCGCCCTGCACAAGGTGCTGGAGCGCGGCGACATCCGGCTGATCTGCAACGTCGACTACGGGGTGGACCTCAAGCTGGAGGACCTGCGCCGGCACTACGACGCGGTCATCTTCGCGACCGGCGCCATCAAGGACGCCGACCTGCCGATCCCCGGCATCGAGCTGGACGGGTCGTACGGCGCGGCCGACTTCGTGTCCTGGTACGACGGCCACCCCGACGTGCCGCGCACCTGGCCGCTCACCGCGCAGCACGTCGCGGTGCTCGGCGCCGGCAACGTGGCGCTCGACGTCGCCCGGATCCTCGCGAAGCACGCCGACGACCTGCTGCCGACCGAGGTCCCGCAGAACGTCTACGACGGCCTCAAGGCCAGCCCGGTGACGGACGTGCACGTGTTCGCGCGCCGCGGCCCGGCCCAGGCCAAGTTCTCCCCGCTGGAGCTGCGCGAGCTCGGCCACGTCCCGGACGTCGACGTCGTCGTGTACCCGGAGGACTTCGACTTCGACGAGGGCTCGATGGCCGCCATCCACTCGTCGAACCAGACCAAGCAGGTCGTCAAGACGCTCACCGACTGGACGCTGAAGGAGCCGGAGGAGCTGACGGCCAGCCGCCGCATCCACCTGCACTTCCTGCACAAGCCGGTCGAGGTGCTGGGCGAGGACGGGAAGGTCGTCGGGCTGCGGACCGAGCGGACCGCGCTGGCCGGCGACGGCACCGTCGCGGGCACCGGGACGATGCACGACTGGCCCGTGCAGGCCGTGTACCGCGCGGTCGGCTACTTCGGCTCGCCGCTGGTGGACGTGCCGTTCGACGAGGCCAAGGGCGTCATCGCCAACCGCGAGGGCCGGGTCGTGGACGTCGACGGCGAGCCCGTCCCCGGCGTCTACACCACGGGCTGGATCAAGCGCGGCCCGGTCGGCCTCATCGGGCACACCAAGTCCGACGCGAGCGAGACCATCCGGCACCTGGTCGAGGACGCCGGCGACGTCACGGCGGAGGGCAACCCGTTCCTGTCCGCCACCGAGCCGGAGCCGCGGGCGGTCGTCGACTTCCTCACCGCGCGCGGCGCCCGCCCGATCCACTGGGCCGGCTGGGAGCTCCTCGACGCGTACGAGCGTGCGCTCGGCGAGCCGCACGGGCGCGAGCGGGTCAAGGTCGTGCCGCGCGAGGACATGGTCCGGATCGCGCTGGCCGAGGCGGCCGGCGAGGCCTGACGGCCGCTGAGTGGGCTCGAGTGGAGCGTTCTGCCGGGACACGCCGCGCGTGTCGGGCACAACGCTCCACTCGTCTCCACTGTCGGCCGGGCGGCCGGGCGGGCCGGTGCCCCAGGTCAGCCCGTGAAGCGGCGGAGGAACTCCTGGGTGCGGGGCTCGCGCGGGGCGCCCAGGACCTGCTCCGCCGGGCCGCGCTCGAGGATCCGGCCCTGGTGCAGGAAGCAGACCTCGTCGGCGACGTGCCGGGCGAACGCCATCTCGTGCGTCGCCACGACCATGGTCGTGCCCTCGTCCTTGAGCTCGCCGAGCAGGTCGAGCACCTCGCCGACCAGCTCCGGGTCGAGCGCGCTCGTGACCTCGTCGAGCAGCATCAGCGCCGGCTGCGTCACCAGCGCCCGCGCGATCGCCACGCGCTGCTGCTGGCCGCCGGACAGCTCGTCGGGGAACGCCTGCGCCTTGGCGCCGAGCCCGACCCGCTCCAGCATCGCCGCGGCGCGCTCCCGGGCCTCCTTCTTGCCGACCTTGTGCACCAGCCGCGGCGCCAGCGTCACGTTGTCGAGGACCCGCAGGTGCGGGAACAGGTTGTACGCCTGGAACACCATGCCGATCCGCGCGCGCACCGCGTTCGCGTCGACCCGGGGGTCCGTCACCTCCTGGCCGGCGACCTCGATGACGCCGTCGTCGACCTCCTCGAGCAGGTTCACGCAGCGCAGCAGCGTCGACTTCCCGGAGCCGGAGGCGCCGATCAGCACGACGACCCGGTGCTCCGCGACGTCGAGGGACAGGTCGTCGAGGACCACGTGGTCGCCGAACGACTTGCGGACCCGGTCGACCCGCAGCAGCGGGGAGCCGGCGGGGACGACGTCGGGGGAGGGGGTGGCCGGCCCGGTCATCGCATGGCTCCCGCCCCGGCCAGCCCGCTCTGCGATCCCAGCCAGCCGCCGCGCTTCGCGAGCGCGTCCGTGAACCGGGTCAGCGGGATCGTCAGCAGCACGAACAGCACGCCCGCCACGACGTACGGCGTGAAGTTGGCGTAGGTCGCCGTCTGGATCTGCGCGGCGCGCACCGCGTCCACGGCGCCGAGGATCGAGATGAGGCCGGAGTCCTTCGACAGCGACACCAGGTCGTTCAGCAGAGGCGGGACCACCCGGCGCACGGCCTGGGGCAGCACGACGTGCCGGAGGGTCTGCCCGCGGGTCAGGCCGAGCGACCGCGCCGAGGCGACCTGCGACGGGTGCACCGACTCGATGCCCGCGCGGAACACCTCGGCGACGTACGCCGAGTACGTCAGCACCAGCGCCAGCCCGCCGAGCACCACCGCCGACGTCGGGATGCCCTGCAGGCGCAGGCCCGGCAGGCCGAACCCGACCAGCAGGAGCACGAGGATGAGCGGCAGGCCGCGGAACACGTCGACGTACCCGGTGGCGAGGGCGCGCAGCGGGAAGAACGCCGGCCCGCGCAGCGTCCGGGCGAGCGCCAGCAGCATCGCCACGACGACGATGATCACCGCGCACACGGCCATCACGCGGACGTTCAGCCACAGGCCCTCGAGCACCTTCGGCAGCGACGCCCAGGCGACCTCGGGGTCCAGGAACGACTGCTTGACCCGGGGCCACCCCGGCGAGCTCACCAGCCCGAGCACGGCGACGGCCGCCACCAGGACGGTGCTGACCAGGGCGACCACCGTCGAGCGGCGGGTCTGCCCGCGCCGGTAGGCGTCGCGCTCGCGCTGCCGGTCGGACGGCACCCACGCGGGGCGGGTGCCGTCCGGCGGCATCGCGGGGTCCGCGGGTCCCGCGGGCACTACTGCAGGACCGGCGCGCCGGCCGCGTCGGTGAGCCACTGCGACTCGAGGTCGGCGAGCGTGCCGTCCTCGCGCAGGGTGTCGACCGCCTCGGTCACCGGCTCGGTGAGCGACGAGCCCTTGTCGAGGACCAGGCCGAGCTGGTCGGCGCCGGCCGCGTCGTCGGCGGGCAGCTGGCCGACGAGGACGCCGCCGTCGAGCTCGGCCGCGGTGATGTACAGCGCGGTCGGCAGGTCGACGACGATCGCGTCGACCAGGCCGGCCTGCAGCGCCTGCTTCACCTGGTCGTTGTCGTTGAACACCTGGATGTCGGTGCTCGGGTCGATCGCGTCCTGCGCGACCGTGAGGCTCGTGGTGCCGACCATCGCGCCGAGCTTCGCGTCCTTCAGCTCGGCCAGCGAGGTCGCGCCCGCGACGGACGAGCCCTCCAGCGTCACGACGGCCTGCGCGGTGTCGTAGTACGACGACGAGAAGTCGAGGTTCTCGGCGCGCTCCGGGCTGATCGACACCTGGTTGATCGCGAAGTCGAACGACTTGGCACCCGGGGCGATGATCTGGTCGAACGTGACCGGGACCCACTCGACCTGGTCGGCGTCGTAACCGAGCTGCTGCGCGACCGCGTAGGCCACCGCGGCCTCGAAGCCCTCGCCGCTGCTCGGGTCGTTGCCGACGACCCACGGCTCGTACGCCGGATCGGAGGTGCCGATGGTCAGCACGCCCTCGGTCAGGGTGTCGAGCGCGCCGTCGGCCGCGGCGGACGTCGGCGCGGGCGCGTCGCTCCCCTCGTCGACGGGCGCGCAGGCCGCGAGCGCCAGCGCGCTCGCAGCGGCCAGGGCAAGGATGCGGACGGTACGCACGGTGTCTCCTCGGGGGACGGCGGGATGTGCGGGGTCAGGGTAGGGGAACTGCCGGACGGCCTGCAGCGTTGTCTGGAGCGCGGGACGAGTTGTCGGCCGCGAGGGAGGAAGGACGCACATGGGTCACCGGCACTACAACGGCCTGAAGACGGCGCTGCTGTTCGGCGTGCTGTGGGCCGTGCTGCTCGGCATCGGCGCGTTCGTGGCGAACGGGCGGTACATCTTCCTGTTCGCCCTGGCCGGGCTCGCCATGACCGCGTACTCCTACTGGAACTCCGACAAGATCGCGATCCGCGCCATGCACGCGCGGCCGGTGTCGGAGATCGAGCAGCCCGCCATGTACCGGATCGTCCGCGAGCTCTCCACCGCCGCGCGCCAGCCCATGCCGCGGCTGTACGTGTCGCCGACCGCCGCGCCCAACGCGTTCGCCACCGGTCGCAACCCCCGCAACGCCGCCGTCTGCTGCACCGAGGGCATCCTGCAGATCCTCGACGAGCGGGAGCTCCGCGGCGTGCTCGGCCACGAGCTCATGCACGTCTACAACCGGGACATCCTCACGTCGTCGATCGCGGCCGCCGTGGCCGGTGTCATCACGTCGGTCGCGCAGTTCGCGCTGTTCTTCGGCGGCGGCAACGACCGCGACCGCGGCGGCAACCCCATCGCCGCGCTGCTCATGGTGTTCCTCGCCCCGCTCGCCGCGACGCTCATCCAGCTCGCCATCAGCCGGACCCGGGAGTACGACGCCGACGAGGACGGCGCCGCCCTCACCGGGGACCCGCTCGCGCTGGCCTCCGCGCTGCGCAAGCTCGAGCAGGGCACCGCGGCGCGCCCGCTGCCGCAGGAGCGGGACCTCGTGGACGTGTCGCACCTTATGATCGCGAACCCGTTCAAGGGCGCGGGGATCGGGCGGATGTTCGCGACGCACCCGCCGATGGCGGACCGGATCCAGCGGCTGGAGCGCATGGCGGGGTACGGCGGGGTGGAGCGGTACTGACGCCTCAGGGCGTGGGAGCGGGCGTCGCGCCGCCGAGCGACGACCCCTCGGAAGGCGGCGTGCACGGGCGGACGGTGGCCGTCGGCTGCGGTGCGGTCGGCTGGGTCCCGTAGCGGTCCTCGGCGGAGCCGTCGCGGCCGACGAGGCTGGACAACCCGTAGGTCTCCTTGGCCCTCGTCGTCACCAGGACCTGGAGCCCGACGCCCTCCCGACCCTGGTGCAGGATCGAGAGGACCTCGTCGAGCACGCACAGCGGGTTCGCGTCGTCCGCGGCGGTGATGCGCCCGGCGTACTGCGGCGGGAGCCCGAAGTCCTGCTGGAACCGCAGGTCCTCGACGTCGACGACGCCGGGGAGGTCCGCGACCTGCTCGAACAGGACGTCGTCCGCGACGGCACCCTCGGCGGGCGCGTCGGAGGCGTCGTCCGACGTCCCGAGGGCGCAGCCGGTCAGCAGCAGCGCGATGCTGACGACGGCGCCGAGCGCCCGAGCGCTCACGGTGCGGTCACATCCCACCGGGTGACGGTCGCGTCGCCCGTGAAGAACTGCTCCACGCCCTCGCGCCACGCGCGGACCGAGGGATCGTCGGAGCGGTCGACCATGGCGCCCGTCTCGGCGTAGACGCCCGTGCCGTGCGCAGCACCGACCGACGCCTGCGGCAGGACACCGTCCCGCACCGTGCCGAGGTCGCGCTCGACGGTGACCCAGTTGGCCCGGTCGGGGTTCTCCCGGCCTTCGAGCATGGGCACGGCGTCCTGGTCGTGCTCCAGCGACAGGACCGAGACGGAGTCGGGGATGTCGAAGCGCGCGATCGGCGAACCACCCGTCACCACGCTCTGCACGGTGAACTGCTGCCGGAACGCGGGGTCGGAGGCGAGTGCGGCGGCGGTGATGCCGCCTTGGCTGTGGCCGGTCAGCATGACGGGATCGCCCGGGTGGATGCCCGCCTGCCGCATCGCCTCCGCCACCTGCTGCTGCATCAGGGTGGACCGGCCGGCCATCAGGCGGACGTTGGTCGTGAGATCCACGGGGTTGTCGCCCCGCGTCGGTGCCCACTCCTGCGTGCCGGGGATCTGGACGACGTAGGAGGACGACCCGTCGGTGCTCGTGAGCTGGACGATCTGCACCTTCCCCTCGTCGGACCCGACGGCGCCCTGCTGCTCGAAGACCTCGGCCACCGACCGAGGTGCGAACGACCCGTCGAGCCGGTCGCTCAGCGTCACCCCCACCGCCCCCGTGTCCTGGAACACCCCGAACAGCCCGCCGGCGTTCACCAGCCCGCCGACCGCGTCCTCGTACCTCCCGGTCGGCCACGCGCCGCCCGACAGCGCGAACGGCAGCGCGAGGCCTCCGGCGGGTCCACCGAGCAGCGTGCCGAGGCTCCACGTCGTCCCCTGGACCAGGCTCGGCGCCATGCGGGTGAGCGACTCCAGGAGCCAGGGGTTGTCGTAGAGCCCGTCCATCCCGGCCCGACCCAGTGCGGCCGGGTCGACGTCCCGGGCGAGGATCACGAGCGCGGGCCAGCCGGCCGGCCTCGCGAGCACCGCCCCCGCTCCGCCCAGCAGCACGACGCCGCCGCCGATCGCGAGGAACGGCAGCGCCGCGCCGAGCGTGAACCCCGCGGCGCTCTGCAGCGCCTCCAGCACCCGCCGCTGCGTGGCGTCGACGAACTCGTACGTCGTCGCGGACGCCCGCAGCACCACCGCGGTGCCCTCGAGCCGGGTGCTCACCACGAGCAGCCCGTTCGCGCCGATCGTCGCGGCGGCGACCGAGCCGGCGACCGCCGCGACCTCCCCGGGGCACAGCAGGGTCGCGACGGTGACGTCCGGGTGCACCGCGACGGCCGCGACGGACCCGCTCCACCGCCGGACGTCGTCGCCCGCGGCGTCGAGCAGCCCGGCCTCGGAGCGCAGGTCCTGCAGGCGCGCCCCCATCCCGCCCGCGCCGCCGCTCACGCTGATGCTCACGCGTCGTCCTCCGTCGCCGTCGCGGCCGTGAACCGGCCGGTCAGGTCGTGGAGCAGCGCGGCCCGCACGTCCTCGCGGCCGCGCGGGGTGTGCACGACCTGGCCGTCGGCGGTCCTGGTGAGCTCGACCCAGCCGGCGTCGGTCCGGAGCAGGCTGAGCGTCGAGACGTCCGTGCGGCCGCGGCTCGCGACCGACACCACGAGGCTGCCGTCGGTGCCGCGCACGGCCGCCTCGACCACGGCGGGCGGGCCGTCGGTGCCGAGCTCGGCGCACAGCGCGTCGACGGTGGCGCCGTCACCGGTGCGGATGGCCTGGGCGAGTGCGATCGTCAGCTCCTCCGGGACGGTCGCCGGGGCGGCCGTCACGCGGGCCGGGGCGTCGGGGACGTGCCGCAGCACCTCGTCCACGAGACGGGACACCGGGAAGGCGCTGACCTCCACGCCGGGGCGCGGCGTGGTGCCGGCCAGTCCGGCGCCGGGCACGACGTCGACGGCGCGCGCCACGCCCGAGCCGGCCTGCGCGTCGGACCAGAGCACGGCCAGCAGCGCCCGCTCGCCCGCGGCGGCGGCCACCTCGACGGCGACCAGTGCGGCAGCGCCGCCCTCGACCGCCGCGCGGAGCACCGGGTCCACCCCCTCGGGTGCCGCGGCGTCGTCGGCCGGCGGAGGGGGCGGTGCGACGGGCGATCCGTCCCGGTCGACCGGCAGCACCCCGGCCCACCCGGGCAGGCCGGGGACGCCCGCGCTGGCGGCGGCCCAGTCCCGCTCGCCCAGGCGCGTCCGCAGCGTGCCGTCGATCGGCGCGAGCGCGGCGGTCACCCGATCCGCCCGATCCGGTCCGCGACCCCCGACCAGTCGGGGGAGCCGGGGGAGGGCAGACCGCCGGCGACCGTGCCGAGCACGCCGTGCGCGGCCCGGCGCGCCGCCTGCTCGGCGACCGTGAGCACGTCGTCCGCCACGCCGGCGAGCCGGCCGACCGTGCGCCGGGCGTCGTCGAGCCGGTCCTCGACGAACCGCATCGCCCGCCGGATCGCCGCCTGCCGCGCCTCGAGCTCGTCGGCGAGCCGGTCGAGGGCGCCCGCGGTGCCGAGCAGCTCGTCTCGCGCGGTCGTCACGCGCCGCGCGTGCTCGGCGAGGCGCTCGCGGTACCGGTCGGCCGCGACGCCGACCCACTCGACGCCCGCGCCGGCCCGCACGCGGTCACCGGTGCGGGCCACGTCGTCCGCGGTCGCGCGCAGCCGTCTGGCGTGCTGCCGGATCGCCTCCGGATCTCCCCCTGCCGTCATGCCACCTGATCGAAGCAGAGGTCAGGGCCCCGCAACAGGCCCACCTGCGCGGCCTGTGGACGACCGCGGCCCCGCCCCGCCGAGACGGCAGAAGGCGTGGGGTCCCGGCACCCGGGACCCCACGCCTCCTGCGACCTCGACGCCCGAGCGCCGCCCGCGTCAGCGGTAGTTGATGAACTGCAGCGCCGCGTCGATGTCGTCGGCGCCCTTGAGCAGCGCGATGACCGCCTGCAGGTCGTCGCGGGCCTTCGCCGAGACGCGGACCTCGTCGCCCTGGATCTGCGTCTTGACGCCCTTGGGGCCCTCGTCGCGGATGAGCTTGGTCACCTTCTTGGCGATCTCGGAGGACAGGCCCTCCTTGATCGAGGCCTCGAGGCGGTACTCCTTGCCGGACGGCTTGGGGTCGCCGTCGCCGGTGTCGAGCGCCTTGAGCGAGATGTTGCGCTTGATGAGCTTGGTCTGGAACACGTCGAGGACGGCGCGCACGCGCTCCTCGGAGTTCGCGACCATGAGGATCTTCTCGCCGCTCCACGCGATCGAGGCGCCGACGCCCTTGAAGTCGTACCGCTGCGCGATCTCCTTGACGGCCTGGTTCAGCGCGTTGTCGACCTCCTGGCGGTCGACCTTGCTGACGACGTCGAACGACGACTCGCTCGCCATGACTCCTCCTGACCTGTGGTGCTCCGGTGCTGCTGTGCCGACGACGGGCCGGTTTCGGAACCGGCCCGAACCCTTGCTATCCTTCCATCCGCACCCCGGAGACGCAGTCACCGAGGCGCGCACCCTGGCGGGTTACCCGAGTGGCCAAAGGGGGCTGACTGTAAATCAGCTGGCATCGCCTACGGGGGTTCGAATCCCTCACCCGCCACGCACGGACGACGGGGCGTCCTCCTCACGGAGGGCGCCCCGTCGCCACGCACGGACCGGGCTCGACCTGCTCCCGGCCGGCACGGAAGCGGTCCCTGACCTGCGCGATCACGCGGGGGCGGGAGCCGATTTCGCACCGGCCAGGAGCACCGTGTAGCCTGGTCCGCGCTGCCCCGATAGCTCAGTGGTAGAGCACTTCCTTGGTAAGGAAGAGGTCACGGGTTCGAATCCCGTTCGGGGCTCTGTGGTGTGTCGCAGGCCAGGATCGTCTGGCAGGCGTGCGCACCCGAGGCGGGGTAGCTCAGTTGGTGAGAGCGCACGACTCATAATCGTGAGGTCGCGGGTTCGAACCCCGCCCCCGCTACCAGCACTGAATCCAGTGGGGCGTCCGCCGGCGCCCGACGACGAAGATCCAAGCGCTTCGGGCGCGAGAGGTGGCAAGACCATGGCCAGCAAGAGCGCGGACGTCCGTCCGAAGATCACGCTCGCCTGCACGGAGTGCAAGGAGCGGAACTACATCACGAAGAAGAACCGTCGGAACGACCCCGACCGGCTCGAGATGAAGAAGTTCTGCCCGCGCGACGGCCGTCACACGCTGCACCGCGAGACCCGCTGACCTTCCAGCGACGCTGATCGTGGCCGTCAACCCCGAGTACGCGGGACGCGAGTACCCGCCGAACGAGGCGTACGAGGTCGGCCGCGAGCATCTCCGCGCGTTCGCGGAGGCGGTCGGGGCGACGCACCCGGCCCACACCGACGTCGACGCGGCGCGAGCACTCGGGTACCCCGACGTGATCGCGCCGCCGACGTTCGCCGTCGTCGTGGCGCAGCGCGCCGAGGCGCAGCTGATCGAGGACCCCGAGGCGGGTATCGACTTCAGTCGCGTCGTGCACGCCGACGAGCGGTTCATCCACCACCGCCCGATCCACGCCGGCGACCGCCTGATCACCGTGCTGCACGTGGACGCGGTCACCGAGCGCGCCGGTCTGTCGATGGTGACGACCCGCGCCGTGATCCACGCGAAGGGCGGCGAGCCCGTCGCCACGGTGACGTCGACGCTCGCGGTCCGCGGAGAGGACGCCTGATGGCCCCCGCGTTCGAGGAGCTGGCCGTCGGCCAGGAGGTCGGCCGCCGCGAGCTCGCCGTCGACCGGTCCCGGCTGGTGCGGTACGCCGGCGCGTCCGGCGACTTCAACCCGATCCACTGGAACGAGCGGTTCGCGACCGAGGTCGGGCTGCCCGGCGTCATCGCGCACGGCATGTGGACGATGGGCGCCGCCGTCGGCGTCGTCTCCGACTGGGCCGGCGACCCGGGTGCGGTCTTCGACTACCAGACCCGGTTCGCCCGGCCCGTGCCGGTGCCGGACCCGGGTGCCGCGGCCGTCGAGGTCGTGGCCGTCGTCGGCGCGCTCGACGCCGACACCCGCACCGCGCGGATCGACCTCACGGTCACCGCGGCGGGTGCGCGCGTCCTGGCCAAGTGCCAGGCGCTCGTCCGCCTCTCCTGACCCGCCCGGCGCGCCCGCCGCGCCTCACGCCGCCGGCGCCGGACCCGTCGTCGTGCCGAGGCGGAGCTCGACCGGGAGGACCTCGTCCGCCGGGGTCCCGCCCGCCAGGAGCGCCTCGATCGCCCGGCCGACCACCGCGCCCTTCTCCGTGATCGGCTGCGTGACGGTCGTGAGCACGTCCGGCGCGAGCCACGGCAGGTCCAGCCCGTCGAAGCCGGCGACGGACACGTCCTCCGGCACCCGCAGCCCGAGCTCGCGCGCGCCGAGGACGACGCCCGAGGCCAGCAGGTCGGACTGCGCGACGACGGCCGTCGGCCGGGTCGCGGCCGGGCCGGACAGCAGCGCCTGCGCGGCGGCGTGCCCGTGCTCGACCAGCGAGGCCGGCGTCTCGTACACCGCGACCGGCGTGACGCCCGCGTCGGCCAGCCCGTCCAGCCGGCGCCGCGCGATGGACCAGGTGATCTGCCCGAGCCGCTCCGCGTCCGCGAGCCCGCTGCGCCGGTCCGGCCCGAACGGCAGCGTCGCCGTCGCGATCCGCTCGTGGCCCAGGCCGACGAGGTGCCGGGCGATGTCGGCGACGCCGCCCCGGTCCTCGATGCCCACCGTCACGATCCCGGGCAGGTCCTGCCCCTCGACGACGACCAGCGGGATGCCGCGCCGCTGCAGCGCCTGCAGGGTGGGGTCGTCCAGCGTGCCGCCCCAGATGAGCACGGCGACGTCCATGGCGGCGGACTCGACGAGCGGGTCGACGGCCGGGGCGCCGGGCTCGAGCGACCCGGGCACCAGGAGCACCCCGAGGCCGAGCGGGCTGATGGTGTCGACCAGGCCGTCGAGCAGCTGCACCGACACCGGCTCGCGGAACGACCGCCGCAGGGCGTCGCCGACGACCACGCCGACGATGCCGGACCGCCCGCTGCGGAGCTGGCGCCCGAGCGGGTTCGGGCCGGCGTAGTCGAGCTCCGCGGCGGCGTCGAGCACGCGCTGCTTGGTGGCCTCGGCGATGGGGCCGGCGCCGGAGAAGGCCAGCGACGCGGTCGAGACCGACACCCCGGCGGCGGAGGCCACGTCGGCCAGGGTGGGTCGCTGGGACACCGCGGCGCCTCCGGGTCCGGGGCTCGGGGGTGAGAGGCGTCACCGTCCCCGAGAGTCGTTGACGCCGCCGCCAGCGTACCCGCACACTGGTGACCTCCCCCGAATCGATTCGACCGCCCGCTCCGGCGTCCGGATCGAATCGATTCGAACCGGGCCTCGACCCGGCCGGGACCTCGCCTTGACCACCCCCTTGCACCGATCTGGAGCTGCCGTGAGCCAGCAGCGGGCCCGCACCGGGCGCGCCCCCCTCCGCCCGGCCAACCGCCGACCCCGCCCTGAGGCCCCCGTGACCGGCGGCCGCCGGCCGGGCCGGTCCGGCCGGGCGACGTCGTCGACCCCGCGGCTGCCCGTGGACCCCGCGGTGCACCGCGCCCGGTGGCTGCTCATGGGCCTGTTCGCGCTGAGCGGCCTCATGCTGTCCGGCTGGCTCGCCCGGCTGCCCGCCGTCCGCGCGGCCCTCGACCTGGGCACCGCGGAGCTGGGCGGTCTGCTCATCGCCGGCTCGATCGGCTCGCTGGCCACGGTGTCCGTCGCCGGCGTCCTGGTGAACCGGTTCGGCGGCCGCGCCGTCCTCTACGTGTCGATGGTGGCGTTCGCCGCCGCGTACGTGCTGATCGGCGTCGGGCCCACCATCGGGTCGGTGCCGGTGCTGACGGTCGGCATCTTCCTGTCGGGCGTCGGCTTCGCCATCGGCAACGTGCCGCTGAACGTCGAGACCGCGGCCGTCGAGCGGCGCATGGGCCGCACGGTGCTGCCGCAGTTCCACGCGGCGTTCTCGATCGGCTCGGTGCTCGGCTCCGGCATCGGTGCGCTGTGCGCCGCGGCGGACGTCCCGCTGCTCGCGCAGTTCGTCGCCACGGCCGTCGTCGGCACCGTCTGGCGGCTGCTGTCGGTGCCCGGCGCGGTCATCGAGTCGCTGCCGCCGGACCGGGCCGCCCTCGCGACCGCCCGCGACGCACGCGCGGAGGGCCGCACCCCGCGCGAGGCGGGCCTCGCCGGCCGGCTGCGCGCCGCCCGGGTCCGCCGCGTCGCCCGGCCCGGTTCGGCGCTCGGCGCCTGGCGCGAGCCCCGCACGCTGCTGATCGGCGTCGTCATCATGTCCGCGGCGCTGTCGGAGGGCGCCGCCAACGACTGGCTGGCGATCGCGGTCGTCGACGGCTTCGACCAGGTCGAGGCGGTGGGTGCCGCGATGTTCGGCGTGTTCGTCGGCGCGATGACGCTGGTCCGGCTGCTCGGCACGAAGCTGATCGACCGGTACGGCCGCGTGACCGTGCTGCGCACCTCGGGCCTGGTGTCGTTCGGCGGCCTGCTGCTGTTCGGCTTCGCGCCGTCGCTGCCGCTCGCGGCGGTCGGCATCGTCGCGTGGGGCTGCGGCGCCGCGCTCACCGTCCCGCTGGGCATCGCGGCCGCGTCCGACGACCCGCTGCGCGCGGCGAGCCGGGTGGCCGTCATCTCGTCGTTCTCCTCGACGGCCTCGCTCGCGGCCCCGCCGCTGCTGGGCCTCGCCGCGGAGCTCATGGGCACCCGGCACGCGCTGCTGCTCATCACCGCGGCGATGGTCGCGTCGGTGCTGCTGGCCCGGACGGTGCGCCGCCCCGACGGTCTCGCCGGTGCCGCGGCGACCGCGCCCGCCGACGACCCCGGCGCCCCCGTGGTCGCCACCGCCGAGCCGGTCGCGGTCCCCGCGTCGCACGCACCGGGGGAGGACGCCGTGTGCGTGCCCTCCGGTAGCGTCCGACGCGAGCCCTCCGGCGACCACGTGCCGGAGCCGGCCCGCCCGGCCTGACCCCGACCGGGGGCCGCCGCGCCCCGATCCCGACCCCGACCCGCACGACCCCCGTGGAGCCCCGCGATGACGCACCCCGCCCCGGCCGCCCCGCCCGCCGTCCGCACCGCCTCGGTGGCCGTGTTCGTGGTCTTCGCCCTGTCCGGGTTCAACTTCTCGAGCTGGGCGGCGCGGCTGCCCGCGGTCCGGGACGCGCTCGGCCTGTCCGAGGCGCAGATGGGGCTGCTGCTGCTCGTGGGGTCCTGCGGGTCGCTCGTGGCGCTGCCGCTGTCCGGCCTGGTGGTGACCCGGATCGGCGCGGTCAGGGCGGTCGCCGGGTTCGCCCTGCTCAACGCCGCGGGCCTGACCATCGCGACGTTCGGCGCGGCGCTGGGCGAGGTGGTCGTGACCGCCGCGGGCCTGGTCGTGTTCGGCGTCGGCACCGGCGTCTGGGACGCGGCGATGAACCTCGAGGGCGCGATCGTCGAGCAGAAGCTCGGGAAGACCGTCATGCCCCGGTACCACGCGGGGTTCTCGCTCGGAACCGTGGTCGCCGCCGGGATCGCCGCCGTCGTGGCCGCCGCGCACGTCCCGGTCCAGGTGCACGTGCCGGTCGCGGTGCTGCTGTCGTCGATCGCGGTCCTGGTCGCCGTGCGGTCGTTCCTGCCGGCGGGGCAGCACGCGCCCGCCGGCGACGGCGAGCACGCGGCCCACGCCCCGCGGTCCGTGTTCGCCGCGTGGCTCGAGCCGCGCACGCTGCTCATCGGCCTGGTGGTCCTCGCCGCAGCGCTCACCGAGGGCGCCGGCAACGACTGGCTGAGCCTGGCCGTGGTCGACGGCTTCGACAGGTCCGACGCGGTGGGGGCTATCTCGTTCGGCGTGTTCGTCACCGCGATGACCGTGATGCGGTTCCTCGGCACGGCGCTGCTCGACCGGTTCGGCCGGGTCGCCGTGCTGCGGCTGTGCGCGGGCCTGGCGCTGGTCGGCCTGCTGGTGTTCGGGCTGGTGCCGGACGACCTGCTGTGGCTGGCGCTCGTCGGCGCGGTGCTGTGGGGCATGGGTGCGGCGCTCGGCTTCCCGGTCGGCATGAGCGCGGCGAGCGACGACCCGCTGCGCGCCGCCGCCCGGGTGTCCGTCGTGTCGACGATCGGCTACTCGGCGTTCCTCGCCGGCCCCCCGCTGCTCGGCCTGCTCGCCCACGAGGTCGGCTACCGGCACGCGCTGCTGGCGATCGCGGTGCCGATCGTCGTCGGCCTGCTCGTGGTGAACGCCGCGGCACCGGCGCGGCAGGAGCCGGCGGAGCGGCCTACGCTCGTCCCGTGACCACCGACGTCCAGTCCGCGACCTTCAGCGAGCTCACCACCCTCGGGGTGGGCGGGCCCGCGAGCCGGCTCGTGGAGACGACCACCGAGGCCGAGCTGATCGACGCGGTGCGCACCGCCGACGACGAGGGCGTCCCGCTGCTCGTGCTCGGCGGCGGGTCGAACCTGCTGGTGTCGGACGCGGGCTTCGACGGCCTCGTGGTCCGGGACGTCCGGCGCGACCTGACGACGCCCGACCACTCGGCGTGCGCCGGCGTGACCGTGACCGCGGCGGCGGGCACCCCGTGGGACGACGTGGTGGCCCACGCCGCCGCGCACCGGCTCAAGGGGATCGAGGCGCTGTCCGGCATCCCCGGGTCGACGGGCGCGACGCCGGTGCAGAACGTCGGCGCGTACGGCCAGGAGGTCTCCCAGACGATCGCGACCGTGCGGGTCTGGGACCGGGTGCGCGGCCGGGTGCGGACGCTGCCCGTCGTCGACCTGCAGTTCGGCTACCGGACGTCGCTGCTCAAGCGGTCGATGCGCGCGCTGCCCGACGCTGCCGACCCCGGCGCCCCCTGGTTCCCGACGCCGCGGTACGTGGTGCTCGACGTGACCTTCCAGCTGCGCGTCGCCGACCTCTCCGAGCCGATCCGGTACGGCGAGCTCGCGCGGGCCCTCGGCATCGAGCTGGGGGAGCGTGCGCCGCTCCCGGAGGTGCGCGCGACGGTGCTCGCGCTGCGCGCGCGCAAGGGCATGGTGCTCGACCCGGCCGACCCGGACACCCGCTCGGCCGGCTCGTTCTTCACCAACCCGGTGCTGACCGAGGCGGACGCCGCCGAGCTGCCCGAGGACGCCCCGCGGTTCCCGGCCGGCGACGGCCTGGTGAAGACCAGCGCGGCGTGGCTGATCGAGCAGGCGGGGTTCTCGAAGGGCTACGGCCTGCCGGGGCCGGCGGCGCTCTCGACCAAGCACACGCTGGCGCTGACGAACCGCGGCGGCGCGAACGCGGGCGACCTGCTGGCGCTGGCACGCGCCGTCCGGGACGGCGTGGCGCAGCGCTTCGGCCTCACGCTGGAGCCGGAGCCGGTCCTGGTGGGCGCCGACCTCTGACGCAGGGGCGCGAGCCGCGCCCGTGCGGGCGCGGCCGCACGCCGAGATGGCGACTCTCGGCTGCGCGGGCGGTGCCAAACGCAGTCGAGAGTTGCCATCTCGGCGAAGGTGCTGCCGCGGTTGGTCAACCCGCGGGTTGCGCAACCGGGTCCGCGGCGAGCCACGCGTCGACGCCCGACAGCAGGCGGGCCTTCGTGCCGTCGGAGGCCCGGCTGGCGCGGATCGACGCCCGCGCCAGGTCCGCCAGCTCCGCGTCGGTGAACCCGTGCACCTCGCGGGCGGTCGCGTACTGCTCCACCAGCCGGGACCCGAACAGCAGCGGGTCGTCCGCGCCCAGCGCCACCGTCGCGCCCGCGTCGACGAGCCGGCGCAGCGGCACGTCCTCGGCCCGGCGGTACACCCCGAGCGACACGTTCGACGCCGGGCACACCTCCAGGGCGATCCCGCGGTCCACGATCCGGCGCAGCAGCGCGCCGTCCTCCGCCGACCGCACGCCGTGGCCGAGCCGGTCGGGGGCCAGCGACTCCAGGACGTCCTCGACGTGCGGCGGCCCGAGCAGCTCGCCGCCGTGCGGCACGGACGCCAGGCCCGCGCGGCGGGCGATCGCGAACGCCGGCGCGAACTCCGGGGTGTCGCCGCGGCGCTCGTCGTTGCTGAGGCCGAAGCCGATCACCTCGCCGGGGCCGTCGCCGGCGTACCGGGCGGCAAGTCGCGCGAGGGTCCGGGCGTCGAGGGGGTGCCGCATCCGGGACGCCGCCACGACGACGCCGACCTCGACGCCCAGGTCCGCGCTCGCCGACCGGGCCTCGTCCAGCACGACCTCCAGCGCGGGCGTGATGCCGCCGACCGGCGGGGCGTACGACGTCGGGTCGACCTGGATCTCGAGCCGGCCCGAACCCTCGGCGGCGTCGTCGGCCGCCGCCTCGCGGACGATCCGCCGCAGGTCGGCCTCGCCGCGGACGCACGCGCGGGCCGCGTCGTACAGCCGCTGGAACCGGAACCAGCCGCGCTCGTCGGCCGGGACCCGCAGGCCCTCGCCGTCGAGCAGCGTGGCCGGCAGCCGGACGCCGCGCTCGGCCGCCAGGTCGCCCAGGGTCTGCACGCGCATCGACCCCGTGAAGTGCAGGTGGAGGTGGGCCTTCGGGAGCAGGGCCAGGTCGCGCACCCGGCGAGTCTGCCTGATCCCCGCGCGCCCCGCCCCCTCCGCCGCGCCGGCGCCCCGCCGGGCCCCGCCGGCGCGAGGTCGAGGGTTCGCGTCGAGGTCGAGGGGTTGCGCGGGCGGTTCCACGCGAAACCCTCGACCTCGGCAGGCGGGGGCGGGCGGGGGCGGCGGGTCAGGGCGCCGGGAGGAGGCCCCGCTGCATCGCGACCGTCACCGCGTGGGTGCGGTCGTCGACGCCGAGCTTCGCGAACGCCCGGAGCAGGTGCGTCTTCACCGTCGCCTCGGTGATGTACAGCTCCCGCCCGACCGCGGCGTTCGACAGCCCCCGCGCCACCCCGGCCAGCACCTCCAGCTCGCGGGCCGTGAGCCGCTCGCCCTCGCCGCGCATCTGCTGCACCAGCCGGGAGGCGACCGACGGCGACAGCGCCGACTCGCCCCGCGCGGCGCCGCGGACGCCGGCCACGAGCTGGTCGCGCGGGGTGTCCTTGAGCAGGTAGCCGGTGGCCCCCGCCTCGACGGCGCGCAGGATGTCGGCGTCCGTCTCGTAGGTGGTGAGCACCAGCACCCGCACGCCCGGCACCTCCGCGACGATGCGCGCGGTCGCCGCGGCGCCGTCCAGCACCGGCATCCGCAGGTCCATCAGCACCAGGTCCGGGCGGAGCGCCCGCGCGGCCTCGACCGCCGCGGCCCCGTCGCCGACCTCGCCGACCACCTCGACGTCCGGCTCGACGGTCAGCATGCCGACCAGCCCCGACCGCACCACGGGGTGGTCGTCCGCGACCAGCACCCGCACCGCCGTCGCGTCCTGCTCGTGCGCGGTCACGCCGTCCCCGTCCCCGGGTCGCCCAGCGGCCCGTCCTCGTCGCGGAGCGGCATCGCCAGCCGCACCCGCGTCCCGCGGCCGGGCTCCCCGGCCACGTCGAGCGTCCCGCCGCCCGCGGTGACGCGCTCGCGCATCCCGCGCAGCCCGACGCCCTCGGCGGTGCCGGGGGCGAGCCCCTGCCCGTCGTCGAGCACCTCGAGGGCGAGCACCCCGTCGTCCCGGACGAGCCGCAGCAGCACGCGCCGCGCGCCCGCGTGCTTGCGGACGTTGGCCAGCGCCTCCTGCGCCGCGCGCAGCAGCACGACCTCGGTGTCCCGGTCCGGGGCGCCGGCGTCGCCGAGCGCGACCTCGACCCGGACCCCGGTCTCCGCCTGGAACCGCTCCGCCAGCCGCTCCAGCGCCTCGGCCAGCGTGGCGTCCGCCAGCGCGGCGGGGCCGAAGGCGGCGACGAGCGCGCGGGCCTCGGCCAGGTTCTCCCGGGCGACCCGCTCCACCTGGTCCAGCCGGTCCCGTGCCAGGTCGGCCCGCCCGGCGTCGAGCTGGGCCTGCGCCGTCTGCGCGAGCATCACGACGCTGGTGAACCCCTGCGCCAGGGTGTCGTGGATCTCCTGCGCCATCCGCTCCCGCTCCGCGAGGACGCCCGAGGCGTGGTTGCTCGCGGCGAGCTGCGCCTGCGCGGACTCCAGCTGCTCCAGCAGCCAGGCCCGCTCCTCGGACCGCTCGGCGACCCGGGTGATCCACACCCCGAGCGCGAGCGAGAAGATCAGGCCGACGGCCATCTGCGCGCCCAGCACCACCAGGTCGCGCGCCGAGGGGTCCTCGCCCGCCGCGAACGCCGCCGTCGCGATCGCCGCGCAGGAGGCGACCGCCAGGACGACGGACGCCACCACGCCCTCCCGCGTCGAGGCCGCGAAGAACCACACCTGCGAGAACCCGACGAACAGCAGGATCGAGCCGATGGTGCTGACCCCGCTGCACAGCGAGACCACCACCACGAGCACGACCAGGTAGGCCCGGGTGAGCCGGACGTCGCCGGCCTGGGCGCCCCGGCGACCGACCAGGACGTAGGCCAGCAGCAGCAGGGTCAGCCCGCCGAGCGCCGCCCAGGTCCCCCCGTCCGGCGGGAACGTGTCCGCGACGGTGAGGATCGAGATCGCGCTGATGGCCAGGAGCGCGTAGAACGCCGCGTCCCAGCCGGCGAGGGCGCGCCGCCAGAACAGGGTCCGCTCGGCCTCGGCGCGCGCGCCGCCGGGGGCCGGAGCCGCAGCCCCGTCCCCCGGTCGCGCGTCGCTGGTCACGGGCCCAGTCTGGCGCAGGTCAGCCGTCGTCACGGCGCCGCCACCGGAACGTCCGGACCCCGACGACGAGGCCGACGACCAGCCAGGCCAGCAGGACCGCCGCGGTCGCGCCGTGCTGCCACGACCCGGACGGCTCGAGCGCGGCCGCCTCGTCCGGCAGGAACACGGACCGCATGCCCTGGGCCATCCACTTGAGCGGGAACACCGACGCCACCTGCTGCATCCAGGACGGCAGGTCGTAGAAGGCGAAGAACACGCCGGAGATGAACTGCAGCACCAGGACCACGGGCGTGACCACGGCGCTCGCGGACCGGCCCGACCGGGGCAGCGAGGAGAACCCGACCCCGCACACCGCGCCGGCGGCGGCACCGAGGAGGAACACCCAGGCGAACGTGGCCCACCCGGACGCGTCCGGCATGTCCACGTCGAACACCAGCCCGGCGACCGCGAGCAGCAGCGCGACCTGCACCACGGACACCACCAGCACCTGGCCGACCTTCCCCAGGAAGTAGGCCGCGGGCGGCAGCGGCGTGCCGCCCAGCCGCTTGAGACCGCCCTCGTCGCGCTCGACGGGGATCGAGATCGCCAGCGACTGGAACGAGGACAGCAGCACGCCGGTGGCGATCATGCCGGGCAGGAAGTACTGCGCGAACGGCACGCCGTCGGCGACCTCGGCCCCGTCCTGGCCGAACACCGTCGCGAAGATCGCCAGCATGATGATCGGGTACGCGAAGATGAAGATGATCGCGTCCCGCTCGCGGAAGAACCCGCGGATCTCGTAGCGGGCCCGGTCGACGCCGAGGCGCAGGGTGCCGGGCAGCCGGCCGGCCGTGGGCCGGTCCAGGGTCGTGGTGCTCATCGCGCGGCCTCCGTCGTCGCCAGGGCGGGCAGGGCCGCCGGGGTGGTGTCCTCGTCCGCCGCGATCAGCCCGAGGTAGACGTCCTCGAGGGTCGGCCGGACGACCTGCAGGCCGGGGACCTCGCCGCCGAGCCGGGCGCTCAGCGCCGCGACCAGCGCCGTCGGCGAGTCCGTCCGCTCCGAGCGGGGCGCGCCGCCCTCGGTCCACCGCACGACCGCTTGGCGCGCCGAGCGCCCGCCGAGGTCGGCCGGGGTGTCGACGGCGACCACGCGGCCGGACCGCACCACGGCCACCCGGTCGGCCAGGTGCTCGGCCTCCTCCAGGTAGTGCGTGGTCAGCAGGATCGTCGTGCCGCCGTCGCGCAGCCCGGACACCAGGTCCCAGAACGCGTGCCGGGCCTCGGGGTCGAAGCCGGTCGTCGGCTCGTCGAGGAACAGCAGCTCGGGCCGGCCGACGATGCCGAGCGCGACGTCGAGCCGGCGCCGCTGGCCGCCGGACAGCTGCCGGCTGCGGGTGCGGGCCTTCTCGCGCAGGCCGACCGCGTCGATGACCTCCTCGGGGTCCCGCGGGTCGGGGTAGTACCGGGCGAAGTGGTGCACGAGCTCCGAGACCGTCGCCTCGGCGAGGTCGTTCGTGCCCTGCAGCACGATGCCGATCCGGGCCCGCCACTCGCGGCCCGCGGTCTGGGGGTCGACGCCGAGGACGCGGACGTCGCCGCCGTCCCGCCGGCGGTAGCCCTCGAGGATCTCGACGGTGGTCGTCTTGCCCGCCCCGTTCGGGCCGAGCACGGCGACGATCTCGCCGCGGGCCACCGTGAGGTCGAGCCCGTCGACGGCGCGCTTCTCGCCGTACCGCTTCTGCAGGCCGGTCACCCGGACCGCCAGGTCGCTGTCGTCCATGGCAGCCAGCCTCGCGGGCGGGAGCCGCCCGACGGGACGACCGGGGGACGGGACCGCCCGTCCACCGATCGGTGGACGGGCGGGTCAGCCGGTGCGGGTCAGCCCTCGGCGAGCAGCGCCTGGATCCGCCCGACGCCCTCGGCCAGGTCGGCGTCGCCCAGCGCGTAGGACAGCCGCAGGTAACCGCTCGGCCCGAACGCCTCGCCGGGGACGACCGCGACCTCGGCCTGGTCGAGCAGCAGCGCGGCCAGCTCGGCGGACGTGGTCGGGGTGACGCCGCGGAACGTGCGGCCGAGCAGGCCGTGCACCGCGGGGTAGGCGTAGAAGGCGCCCTCCGGCGCGGGGATCACGACGCCGTCGATCTCCGCCAGCATCGACACCATGGTCCGCCGGCGGCGGTCGAACGCCTCGCGCATCGCGGCGACGGCGGACAGGTCGCCGGTGAGCGCGGCGATCGCGGCGTGCTGGGACACGTTGGCGACGTTGGACGTCAGGTGCGACTGCAGGTTGGTCGCGGCCTTGACGACGTCCGACGGTCCGACGAGCCAGCCCACCCGCCAGCCGGTCATCGCGTAGGTCTTGGCGACGCCGTTCAGCACGACGGTGGTGTCCGCGAGCTCCGGGACGGCGGACAGCATCGGCGTCGCCACCGCGCCGTCGTAGGTGAGGTGCTCGTAGATCTCGTCGGTGACGACCCAGATGCCGTGCTCGAGGGCCCAGCGGCCGATCTCGGCGGTCTGCTCCGGGGAGTGGACGGCGCCGGTCGGGTTGGACGGCGAGCAGAACAGCAGCACCTTGGTCCGCGGGGTGCGGGCGGCCTCGAGCTGCTCGACGGTGACCTTGTAGCCCTGGTCGACGCCGGCGACCACCTCGACGGGCACGCCGCCGGCCAGCCGGATCGCCTCGGGGTAGGTGGTCCAGTACGGCGCCGGGAGCAGCACCTCGTCGCCCGGGTCGAGCAGGGTCGCGAACGCCTGGTAGACGGCCTGCTTGCCGCCGTTGGTCACCAGCACGTCGGCGGGGGAGATCGCGTAGCCGGAGTCGCGCAGCGTCTTGGCCGCGACCGCCTCCTTGAGCGCGGGCAGCCCGCCCGCGGGGGAGTAGCGGTGGTTCGCGGGGTTGCGCGCGGCGGCGACCGCGGCCTCGACGATGTAGTCGGGCGTCGGGAAGTCCGGCTCGCCGGCGCCGAAGCCGATCACGGGCCGGCCGGCGGCCTTGAGGGCCTTGGCCTTCGCGTCCACCGCGAGGGTGGCGGACTCGGCGATGCCCCCGACGCGGGCGGACACGCGGCGGGGCTGGGCGGGCTGGGCGGGGGCGGGCGCGCTCACGCCCGCCATCCTCGCAGACCGGGCGGCGCGGCTGCAGGGCGCGTCCGGGGCTGGGCGCGTCGAGCAGGACTCCCACGAAGGGCGGTTCGACCCCGGCCCGCGCGTCGCGTACAGTGGTCCCTCGGTGGTTGACGTCCACCATGATGAGCCGCGCCCGCGAGGGAAGCTGATCTGGACGCCGCCGCCGTAGGGTAGTGGCGCAATTGGTAGCGCACCGGTCTCCAAAACCGGCGGTTGCGAGTTCGAGTCTCGCCTGCCCTGCGCGTGTGGTCACGGACCGCGCGGCTCCCCCGGGGACCTCCCGGGGCGCGGCCGCCGGACGACATGAGGCGCCCGGCGACGGCCGGCGTCGCGAGACGTAGGGGAATCGATCAGGTGAGCGACTCGGCACCCGTGGCGGCGTCCGACGCGGGCGAGCCCGCGGAGCGGACCGGCGGCAAGAAGGCCGCTCGCCCGGAGAAGAAGCGCGGCCTGTTCGCCCGGATCGCCCTGTTCGTCCGCCAGGTCGTGGCGGAGCTCAAGAAGGTCGTCCGCCCGACCCGCTCCGAGCTGGTGACCTACACCGGCGTCGTGCTGGTGTTCGTGGCCGTCGTGATGGCGTTCGTGACCGTCGTGGACTTCGGCATCGGCCGCGCCACGTTCTGGATCTTCGGGGGCTGAGCCTCCGCGGCGCCCCCGGGGGGCGCACGTCACCTCAGCACCACCTTCCGCAGCAGAAAGCAGGTTCGCCCGTGTCGCAGGAATCGCAGGAGCCCGGTCTGGGTGCCGCCGAGTCCGAGCTCGACGACGCCCTGGCGTCGGTCGAGGCGGTCGAGGCCCCGGCCGCCGGCGAGCCCGCGGACGAGGTCGACGCCGACGCCGACGACGCGGCCGAGGCCGCCCCGGTCGAGCAGGCCGACGACGCCGAGGAGTCCGACGACGCCGAGGAGACCGACGAGGTCGACGACGTCGACGTCGACGAGGACCCGGTCGCCGCGTTCAAGGCGCAGCTGAAGTCGCAGTTCGGCGACTGGTACGTCATCCACTCCTACGCGGGCTACGAGAACCGCGTGAAGACGAACCTCGAGAACCGCATCCAGAGCCTCAACATGGAGGACTTCATCTTCCAGGTGGAGGTCCCCATGGAGGAGGTCGTCGAGATCAAGAACGCGCAGCGCAAGGTCGTGCGCCGCGTCCGGATCCCCGGCTACGTCCTCGTGCGCATGGACCTCACCGACGAGTCGTGGGGCGCCGTCCGGCACACCCCGGGCGTCACGGGCTTCGTGGGCCACACCCACCAGCCGGTGCCGCTGACCCTCGACGAGGTGTTCTCCATGCTGGCCCCGACGATCGAGGCGAAGACCCCGGCCGCCGCCCCGCAGCAGAAGGCCGCCGCCCCGATCGAGGTCGACTTCACCGTCGGCGAGTCGGTCACCGTCACCGACGGCCCGTTCGACACGCTGCCGGCCACGATCTCCGAGATCAGCCCCGAGAACCAGAAGCTCAAGGTCCTCGTCTCCATCTTCGGCCGGGAGACCCCGGTCGAGCTGTCGTTCAGCCAGGTCGCCAAGATCTGAGCCGCCCGCCCCGGTCCCGGGGCGCGGACGGACGCAGCACTGCAACCGGGTCATCGCCCACGGCGTCGGCCCACGAGAGAAGAAAGGGTGGCTCATGCCCCCGAAGAAGAAGGTCACCGGCCTCATCAAGCTCCAGATCAACGCCGGTGCGGCGACCCCCGCCCCGCCGATCGGTCCGGCGCTGGGTCAGCACGGTGTGAACATCATGGAGTTCTGCAAGGCCTACAACGCGGCCACCGAGTCGCAGCGCGGCAACGTGATCCCGGTGGAGATCACGGTCTACGAGGACCGTTCCTTCACCTTCATCACGAAGACCCCGCCGGCCGCGGAGCTCATCAAGAAGGCCGCCGGTGTCGCGAAGGGCTCGCCCACGCCGCACACGGTCAAGGTCGCGACGCTGACCGCGGACCAGGTCCGCGAGATCGCCTCGACCAAGCTCGAGGACCTGAACGCCAACGACCTCGCCGCCGCCGAGAAGATCATCGCCGGCACCGCGCGCTCGATGGGCATCAAGGTCGAGGGCTGAGCCCCGGCTCGACTGAACCACCGCCCGCCCCGGGACCTCCGGGGTGGGCGCCCCAGTGGCAGGGCCCTGTGCGGCCCGACGACCACGACTGCTGAAGGAGAGAGAGCAGATGGCGAAGCACAGCAAGGCGTACCGCGCCGCGGCCGAGAAGATCGAGGCCGGCACCACCTACAACCCGCTGCAGGCGATCCGCCTCGCGCAGGCCACGTCGACCACCAAGTACGACGCGACCGTCGAGGTCGCGATGCGCCTCGGTGTCGACCCGCGCAAGGCCGACCAGATGGTCCGCGGCACGGTCAACCTGCCGAACGGCACGGGCAAGACCGCCCGGGTCATCGTGTTCGCGACCGGTGAGCGTGCCGAGCAGGCCCGCGCCGCCGGTGCGGACGAGGTCGGCGGCGACGAGCTGATCGAGAAGGTCGCGGCGGGCTACACCGACTTCGACTCCGCGGTCGCGACCCCGGACCTCATGGGCAAGGTCGGCCGCCTCGGCAAGGTGCTCGGTCCGCGTGGCCTCATGCCGAACCCGAAGACCGGCACCGTGACGATGGACGTGGCCAAGGCCGTGTCCGACATCAAGGGCGGCAAGATCGAGTTCCGCGTCGACAAGCACGCGAACCTGCACTTCATCATCGGCAAGACGTCGTTCTCCGACGTCCAGCTGGTGGAGAACTACGCCGCGGCGCTCGAGGAGATCCTGCGTCTCAAGCCGTCCGCGTCGAAGGGCCGCTACATCACCAAGGCGACCATCTCGACCACGAACGGCCCCGGCATCCTGGTCGACCAGAACAAGACCCGGAACCTCACCTCGGAGGACGAGGCGGCCTGAGCCACCTCACCCGGTACGCGGAGGCCCGGCACCCCTGAGGGGGTGCCGGGCCTCCGGCGTTCGTGCGGGCGGGCGTGTGCCCCGGGCTCGCGCTCCGCGCGGCGCCCACGTCCCCACCCGATTCTCGCGCTGCCCCCTGGTCGTTCGGGGGAGGACGCGAGAATCGGGTGGGGACCCGGGGCAGTGTGCCGCGTGCGGCGCGGGTGAGCCGCGCGGCGCCGGGGGAGCCGTCCCTGCCGACGCCGCGCGGCGGTCGTGGGCCGGGGGATGACCCCGGCGGATGTGCCTAGTGGCCCGCGTGGCCCGTCTCGGCGGGCAGGCCGTGCGAGCCGTGCGGGACGGCGTGCGCGCCCGCCTCCGTCGCAGCGAGGCCCGGCACGGTCACCAGGGCCACCAGCAGCGCGCCTGCCGCGAGCGTGCCCGCCTGGCCGGCGCCGCCGGGCGCGCGCCGACGGGCCCCCGGGGCGGTCCCGGCGCGCTGCCCGAGGGCGAGCAGGATCCCGGCCGCCAGGCCCAGCACCAGCGCGGCGGCCTCCGCGGCGGTCGTGGCGGTGCCGGTCAGCGGGGAGCTGAGCAGCACCGCCGGCCCGGAGACCAGCGCGACGCCGGCGGCCGCGCGGGGCACGGGCGCGGGGCCACGCAGGGCCAGGACGCCCCAGCCGATGGCCACGAGCCCGAGCGCCGACAGCGCGACGCCCACCGGCAGGTGGTGCTCCAGGTGGCCGGCGCCCACGCCGCAGGCGACCAGGCCGAGGCCCAGCGCCGCGAGGGAGGCCCACTGCCGGGTCATCGCCTGGAGCGCGCCCTCGTCGCCGGGGGTGCGGTGGGCCTCCCGGGCACGTCTCGCGGCGGCGGGCGCCCGCACGCCCGCCGCCGGGACGGCGCCGCCCGCCGGCCGCGCCGGGGCGTGCGCGCGGCCGAGGAGCCCC
>NZ_JAGXJG010000442.1:0-244 GCF_019091725.1 Cellulomonas sp. GbtcB1
CTAGCCGTTGGATCATCTTTTCATCTAAAGAAAATTATTAACTTATTTCTTTATTATTGTCTGTCCTTGTCAAAAGTTATTCAATTTTTTTTTTACTTTGTTAAGAAAAAAAAATAAAAAAAAATCCAAAGCTAACTACCATCTTTAATATTTGTTTGGTAATTAAATGGTTTTGTCAGTGTTTTAATATTATTTTTTTTTCTCTTATTTAAATGTGGTAATTTAGATTACATAATTGAATAAT
>NZ_JAGXJG010000443.1:0-244 GCF_019091725.1 Cellulomonas sp. GbtcB1
GGATGTAATGATTGTGTTTTCAACAGTCAATGCTCCAATGTCAGCTGTATCGTTGATAAGATTGCCGGTCGAGCCGAGAACCAAAGTAGCTCCACTGATCAGCATGGTGGGATTGGTGAAGATAAAAGTACTGGTGCCGCTGGTAGCGTTACAAGTAATCGTTGCCATGTGTAATGCGGTAATGCTAACGGGGCTGGTCGTAAAGAATACGCCAGGACCTAACACCGTGCCATAACCATCTACT
>NZ_JAGXJG010000444.1:0-244 GCF_019091725.1 Cellulomonas sp. GbtcB1
CGGGGCGGTGGTCGAGTACGCCAGCAGGGCGCCGGAGGGCTGCGCCCCCTTCGCGGCCAGCTGCGGGTCGCTGAGCTGCCGGTCCACCCACGCGGGCAGCCGGTGCGGCCGGTGCCCGCGCGCGGTGGTCTCGGTCCGGTCGGCGCCGCGGTCGGGCGCGGCGTGGGCGGGGTGGGGGGCGTCGATCATGCGGGGGGGTCCTCGGGGGCGGGGGCGGGCCCGGCCAGGAGCAGGGCGGCGCGCG
>NZ_JAGXJG010000445.1:0-244 GCF_019091725.1 Cellulomonas sp. GbtcB1
CACTTTTAATTATTTATCCATAGTATTCAACACCATCTTTTTAAATAGCAGTATACCATGTAAATTGTAAAGTGGTGTTAGACACAGTAGTAACTTGTAGCATTATTCAAATTATTATATAAGTTTATTGGTTCCAAAATTATTAATATACTATTAAAAGACAATTTTTATTTTTTGTTCCATTATTTTTTTTTTTTCTTAAGAAAAAGTAAAATAAAATTCCCAATGAAACAAATTATTTTTT
>NZ_JAGXJG010000446.1:0-244 GCF_019091725.1 Cellulomonas sp. GbtcB1
CTATTAATCTTAATTAAAGTTTTATATATAATGAAATAAATTATTAGGTGACTATCAAGTGATACGTTAATTATTATTTATTTCTATTTAATTTCTAAATTAATCACAACCATTCAATAGTAATCTAATGGTTGAGAAAATATAACCATGATTGAAACCTCCCCATTATATATATATTTATATATATAAATTATGGTCTAATAAGAAGGTATTATATTGTTGACCGAGATTTTCGGCAACTAAT
>NZ_JAGXJG010000447.1:0-244 GCF_019091725.1 Cellulomonas sp. GbtcB1
CCGGGGCTGGCGGGGGGGGGGGTCAGGGAGGCGCGGGGGGACCCGCTCCCCGCCCCCCGCCCGCGGGGGGCCGGGGCGGTCGTCCGCCCGGTGCCGGGGGACCTGGACGCGCTCGTGGCGGGGCTGCGGGACCCGGCGTCGGACGACGACGCGACGGTGGTGCTGCTGGCGCGCCACTGACGCGCGCGGATCAGCCGCCCCGCAGGTCCGCGAAGGACGGGGCGCCGGCGGACGGGGCCTGCGG
>NZ_JAGXJG010000448.1:0-243 GCF_019091725.1 Cellulomonas sp. GbtcB1
TCGCTGGCCCAGGACCGGCTCCTGGACCGGGTGCAGATCGTCAAGGTCGCCCTGCAGCGCGGCGCCGACCACTGCGCCGAGCTCGTCGCCCGCGCGCACCCCGCCGGCGCGACCGTCGTCGCCGAGCACACCGACACCACCGAGCGGCTCGAGACCGCCCAGGCGATCGGCTCCGACCTGCTCCAGGGCCCGATGTTCCACCGCGACCCCCCGGTCACCCGCCGGTCGTTCTCCGCGGGCGAG
>NZ_JAGXJG010000449.1:0-243 GCF_019091725.1 Cellulomonas sp. GbtcB1
GGCTTCGTGCACACCGGCGTGGTCGCGCTGGTGCAGTCCGGGATCACGGCGGTGCTGTTCTACCTACTCGCGTACGGCGCGGCGACGGTGGGGGCGTTCGGGACCGTGTCGCTCGTGCGGGAGCGCGGGGCGGTGCGGTCGGGTGCGGGCGCGCGGGTGCCGGCGCTGGCGCCGGCGGGCGCGTCGGCCGGAGCGACCGGCGGTGCCTCGGCCGGGTCGAATGTGGACGTCGTGGGGACGGGC
>NZ_JAGXJG010000450.1:0-243 GCF_019091725.1 Cellulomonas sp. GbtcB1
AGGTGGAGGGTGATGAACGGGGCGGGACGTCCGAGCAGGGGCTTGGGCCAGTGCAGTTCCCCGAGCGTCCTCCGAGGGTCCGGTTGCGTGGGTCGTGCCGGCGCAGCGCCGTCCGGGCCGCACCGACCGACCGGTCCTGTCCCCTCCCACCCTCTGACAGCCGGTCGCACCGCGCCACCCCGGAGCGCGACGAGCTGGCGGCCGGGCGTGGCCCGGGGCGGTGCCGTCAGTCGGGGACCGGGT
>NZ_JAGXJG010000451.1:0-243 GCF_019091725.1 Cellulomonas sp. GbtcB1
GCCGCCGGGTGCTGGCCGCCCTCGACGCGGCCGCCGCCGCGCACGTCACGTGGGTCACCGCCGTGAGCCTGGCGTGGCTGCGGGCGCAGCCGGGCGTGGTCGCGCCGATCGCGAGCGCGCGCTCGGTCGAGCAGCTCCCCGACCTGCCCGCCGGCGCGACGCTGGAGCTCGCGGACGACGAGATCACGGCCCTGTCGGACGCCTAGGCCTGACCAGGGCGCCGACCACCTCCGCGACGGGAGG